>NZ_MKJW01000027.1:0-4090 GCF_001942375.1 Kocuria sp. CNJ-770 | reverse complement strand
AAAAACGTGGAGCAACAAGGTCAGTTCCACTACGTGGCGACGTCCAACTTCATGGGCATGGACGTGAACTCCTTCGCCGTCGAAGTGGCGAAGGTGACCATGATGATCGCCACCAAGCTCGCCACCGATGAACTCCACGACCTCTACGAGGTGTTGCCACTGGAAAGCATGGATGACGCCATCCGTTGTGCTGATGCCCTATTCACCCCCTGGCCGGAGGCAGACGTCATCATCGGCAACCCGCCCTACATCGGTCGACGAAAAATCGTTGCTGAGCTCGGTGCTGCCTACTCCAGCATGCTGCCGAAAGTCCACCCTGCTGTCTCTGGAGTCAGCGACTTCGTCTGCTACTGGTTCCCCTTAGCCCACGATCGGCTGAAGGCAGGCGGACGAGCCGGTTTCGTCGCCACGAACACAATCCGCCAGAACGAATCGCGGGTCTCGTCATTGGACTACGTCGTCGACCATGGGGGAACGATCTTTGAGGCCGTCGACTCCCAACCCTGGTCAGGCGACGCCGCCGTTCACGTGTCCATCGTCAACTGGATCAAGGGTGAGTGGGATCAGCCGCGCGTGCTGTGGCTCAACGAAGGTGACCTGCGGCTAGAAACGGACCAAATTCACTCTTCCCTGAAGGCCACAATCGACGTCCGACAGGCCGGAAAGCTGACAGCCAACACCAAGCCCAAGCGCATCTTCCAGGGACAAACACCAGGGGACGCGAAGGGCTTCGTCATCAACCAAGCCGCCCGTGATGAACTCATCGCAGCCGGCGAGGGCGCCGTCATCCATGAATGGATTGCAGGGGGAACCGATCTCATCAACGGGAAGCCGCGGTCCTACGTCATCGACATCCCCGAAGACGACCTCACCCTGGCCACCACGCGCTACCCCAAAACAATGCAACGGTTGCGCGAGATGGTCATGGGCCCGCGCCTGGCTGATGCTGCACGCCAGGCCCAGGAGAACGCGGCAATCCTTGCATCAAATCCCAGGGCTCGCGTCAACACTGACAAGATCGGGCGGGCCGAATACTGGTGGCGACACCATCGCCGGCGCGCAGAGATGATCGCCGCTTTCGAGGACTTGGACCACTACCTCGGGATTGGACGGGTCACCACTCCCACCCGGCGAATGATCGTCGTGCCTGTACCCACGCACGTGCGCCCAGGCGATCTGGTGTCAGTGGTGGCCCTGGACGATACCTATAGTTTCGGCGTGGTGTCGTCCAGCATCCACAAGGCATGGCTGGACGTTCGTTGCTCCACGCTAGGGGTAGCCAACCGATACACCTCCTCCACAGTGTGGGACACATTCCCTTGGCCTCAAGCACCGACTGCCGCCCACATCGACGCTGTAGAAGCTGCCGCACAAAAGGTCCTCGATGTCCGTCAGGAACTTCTCGAGGCTGGATCAACTCTGGAGCAGATGTACAACGCCATCCGCGTCGAAGGCCGAAGCACTCTGCGGTCCGCGCACGAAATCCTGGATGCTGCTGTGTTGAACGCGTACGGATTCGACCCCGAAGCCGACATCGTCGAGCAACTGTTCGCGCTGAACCGCACCATTGCTGCCGACGAAGTCGTAGCTCGAGGACCTGGCCGGCCAGTTCCCGCTGCTTGAAAAAGCCACCCCCGGTGTCGACTGCTCTCACTATTTCCCTGCAACATCCCGCCGGGTGGGTGTTAGAGAGCATGAGCATTACGGGAGTAATGTCCAGTGCATGGCAATGACAGGGGCATAAAGAGCCTCGATATGTCCCCTAGCTTCACCGAGCATGTCGTCAGTACTTATGACCCACGGTAAATTCGTTATGAAGTTGCTTAAGGCAGTTGGGGAAGTAAGATATTCAGCGCGTATTGATGTTGGCGAGTTTATTTAGTTTGCTGAGTAACATCAGATTGGCGGCTCGGTCGTCGGTCATTCGTTCCACATCCTCAGCGGTAAGCGACTTCCCGGCCTTTTGGATACGTTTAATGTCTTCCTGCGGCATTGGATACCGTGGCAATGGAGCGTAGGTCTCGGCTCCTATGGGGGTAGAGGAGGTGAGTACCCTAACATTCACTCCGTTTTCATTAACCAGTCCCAAGTGCGTGATCTCCATGTCATCCCAGTCGATGCCCACTACGCAGTATTTGGAGTTGCCCAGATCGCGGGCGCCGGTGGGATCGAAAGTAGTGATCTTGGCGGTGAAGGACAGACCGCCAAAAGTGCGGAACAAGCCCAGCAGTTTGACCTTCTTGAGCACCCAGCCCTTACTCTTAGTTTCTTTCGTGATGCCTAGAACCATTTCCTCGATTTGCTTCTCGACATGTGAATCGACGAGTAGTGTCTGAGGGGTTACGTCGAAAATTCCATCGGCGGTGCTAAGATTTAGCCACACCGCGAGCATTTGAGGATCTCCGGGGGAAAACGCAGAGAGGCCAGGGGTCTGGAATTCTGCAAACCCATGAACGGTGATGAATCGTCGCCGTTCCGCCTCGAGGAAAGATTTTCCTTGACCGTAAGGAGGTGCTGCTCAATTAGCTTTTTGCGCACCTCGGCGATGTTGGCGGAAAGAAGGGAGTTGATGGACGACAAGATTCTCCTTATATCGGGTAAAGGGATGTTGATCGAGGCAAATTCTAGATTAAATCGTTGTCTTCGATTTCGGTAACTTGTTCTCCGGAAGTTCCTTGCCAGCCAGCGACTATCCGATCAATGTGCAATGGCAATTCTGTAAGCCTGCTGGCGTCGGACCAGGTACTAAGAAAGTTTGGGTCGTTGCTCTTGGGTGGGTTGTCGACGTCTCGGATTCGAACCGCTACTGGAACGCCGGTGCTGACACCGGTGACTAGTGCGTGCTGTTGGGCGAGGCCGGGTAGCTGGTCCAGCAAGGCGCGTGAGCTGAGTGCCGTGGCATGCCGTAGAAGATTTTGGTCTGCCTCGTGCGTGAGTCGGTGCGCGACAACGGTGCCGCACTGTGCCACGACGGTTTCGCTTAATTCGCTGGGACGCTGGCTTGCGAGCAATAGCGAAAGGCCGAACTTCCGCCCCTCCTTGGCGATACGTTCGAATACGGCGGTTGATCTCGTGCCGACTCCGTTGGAATCCCGGCGGGCAGGGATGAATCGATGGGCTTCCTCGAGAACGAGTAGCACGGGGTGGGCTGCGCGCGGGTCGCTGCGCACGGCAAAGTCAAACAGGATCCGTCCGAGTAGGGCAGTGACGTTCTCGAGCACGTCGCTGGCCACCAGGCTCAAGTCGAAAATTGTTACCGATGGGCCCTCATCGTGCGTTTCGGCTTGTTTGGCATAGAGGTTGGCAGCAGGCCAGTCTGAGTCTGTGGTCGCTTGTCTGGGGTCTGCTCCCATGAGCAGTCGCAGGTAGCTGCCGAGCGGGTCGTGGTGGTTTTCCACTCGAGTCATGAAATCGTATCGGCCGTCGGCTAAAAGGCGGCTCAGGCGCATTTGGAGCGTTGCGACGTAGCCGGCGATCTTATTGTCGTTGGCCTGCTCGATCTGGATGCGGTTGGGGAGGAAGAAGTCGCACAGTTGCTGCAGGGAGTAGTGCACGGGGGCGTCAAAGTCAGGTGCAGTCTCGGCGCTGCCCATCCCTAGCTTTCCAAACGCATCAGAGATCTGGACGCGAAGTTCATGGAACAGTTGATTTAAGACGTCCTTCTGCCCTGCGGTGAGCTTGGACCACATCGCTGTGCCTACTTGCGCTGCCACGATTGCCGCATTTGTGTGTTCGAGCATCGATATCCACTGAGATCTGCACGGACCGTCCGAGCTGGCCTGTTTAGCCATAAGGTCTCGCATTGATCGGAGCTGACGCTCGGTTGGTTGCTCCGCGTTTTTCTCAAGGTAAAGTTGCTCGATCGCCGTGATGGTGTTCTGGACGATCTGAAGTCTGGAGACGTCTTGCTGAGTTGAGGAGGAGACGGCGCGGGCGTCGGCGATGGAGCGTTGGAGGATGGGTGCTTGCACTCCTTCTCCCGCGCGGAGGAGTGCGAGTTTTTCCTCGTTGTTCATAAACCAGTGGGGCAGGAAGAGTCCTTCGCTGGCTCCAAGTTGGGGGCCAAGGACGACGGTGCGGGTGGCACGAC
>NZ_MKJW01000026.1:0-4145 GCF_001942375.1 Kocuria sp. CNJ-770 | reverse complement strand
GCACCGTGGGAGTGATCGCCTCGGTCACGGAGCCCTTCTGCGCCGACTGCAAGCGCACCCGGATCACCGCCGAGGGCAGGATCCGCTCCTGCCTGTTCTCCCACGAGGAGGTCGACCTGCTCCCGCTGCTGCGCGCCGGGGCGACCGACGCGGAGCTGGCCGAGCGCTGGCGGGCGGCGATGTGGGTCAAACCCGCCGCGCACGGGATGGAGCACACCGGCCTGGACTCGGCCGACTACGTCCAGCCCGCCCGCACGATGAGCGCGATCGGGGGCTGAGGGGCGTGCTGATCCGCTACTTCGCCGCCGCCCGGGCCGCCGCCGGCACCGAGGCCGAGACCCTGGCGGTCCCGGCCGACCGGCCCTGCACCCGCCGGGACGTGGAGGCCCTGCTGGTCCGGGCCCACCCGCAGCCGCCGCCGGGGCAGCCGCCGCTGGCCGAGGTGCTGGCCCGGTCGAGCTTCCTGCTCGACGGCGTGGCCTGCCCCGATCCGGCCACCCCGGTCCCGGCCGGGGCGGTGCTCGACGTCCTGCCGCCCTTCTCCGGGGGGTGAACGGGTGGGCGCCACGGACCCGGCCCCGGTCTTCCACGCCGTCGTCCTGGCCGGCGGGCGCTCCTCCCGGCTGGGCGGGCGGCCGAAGGCGGGCCTGCGGCAGGGCGGGCGCACCCTCGTGGAGCTCACGCTCGACGCGGTCCGGGGAGCGGCCGGGGTCGTCGTCGTCGGGCCCCCGGAGCTCGCCGTCCCCGCGGGCGTGCTGCGCGCCCGGGAGGACCCGCCGTTCTCCGGACCGGCCGCGGGCATCGCGGCGGGCCTGCGCGCCCTCCAGGCGCTGCCCGAGGCGCCGTGGACCCTGGTCCTCGCCTGCGACATGCCCGGGGTGGCCCGTGCCGTCCCGCTGCTGCTGGAGGCCGCGAGGAGCGTGCCCGGGACGGACGGGCACGTCGGCGTCCCGCCCGACGGCCGCCGCCAGCCCCTCGCGGCCCTGTACCGCTCGGAGGCGCTGCGCGCGGCCTACGCGGGCCAGGACCCCGCGGACCGCTCGGTGTTCTCCTTCCTGCGCCACCTCCGCCTGCACGACGTCACCGTGGCCGAGGACGCCACCGCGGACGTGGATACGTGGGACGATGTGCGGAGGCACCACCTGACCTGACCACGAACGGGCGGTCCCCCGCCCGGGAGGAGCACGGCATGCCCAAGGACCTGAGCCCGGCGGAGCACGAGACGCTCGAGCAGTGGCTCGCGGCGGTGCGCGCCGCCCTGGACGTCCCCGACACCGAGCTGCCGCTGGACGCCGTGCTGGGCCTCACCGGGCGGGTGGCCCACCGCACCGTGCGACCGGCCGTCCCGCCCACCGCCTACCTGCTGGGCTACCACGTGGCCCGGGCGGTCGCCGCGGGCGAGGAGGAGCACGACGCGCTGCGCCGCGCCCTCCGCACCGTCGGCGACCTCGTCCCCGCCGCCCGCCGAACCCCCGAGGAGAACTGATGTCCGGACTGCCCCTGCCCCACGACACCAACAGCCCCTACACGCACGCGCTGCCCGTGATCGAGGACGACGACGCCCCCGCGCCCGCGCCCGTGGAGGTCGAGACCCTCCAGGACGCCGAGTGGCACCGGGCCCGGCAGTTCTCCTACGACGTGGCCACCGCCCTGCCCAGCCACTGGCTGCCCCTGCAGGAGGCCCTCGGCGGGGTCCTCGCCGAGGACGTCACCGCACCGATCCCCGTGCCGCACTACGCCTCCTCCGCCATGGACGGCTACGCGGTGGCCGGCCCGCAGCCGTGGACCGTGGTCTTCCCGGAGCCCGTGGAGACCGATCCCCGCAAGATGCTCACGATCCCCCCGAAGGACCTCTACCGCCCGGTGCTCAACCTGGAGCCGGGGCAGGCCACGCGCATCGTCACCGGCGGGCTCGTCCCCGCCGGTGCCCGGGCGGTGCTGCGGGACGAGTACGCGCACCTGTCCGAGGAGGGCACGGTGCTGACCATCGCCGCCCACGCCCCCTCGGCCGAGGACATCCCCTACGGGCAGAACATCCGCCGCACCGGCGAGGAGGTGGCCGCCGGGGACGTCATCCTGCACGGGCAGTGCCTGCTCAACCCGGCGCACATCGCCTTCGCCGCGATCAGCGGCCACGACATGCTCCCCGTCCGCCGCCGCCCGCGCGTGACCATCCTGCTGACCGGCAGCGAGGTGGTCGAGGACGGGATCCCCGAGCCCGGCCAGGTCCGTGACGCCTTCGGCCCGCAGCTGCCCACCTTCGTGGAGATGCTGGGCGGGTCCGTGGACCAGCTGCGGCGCGTGGAGGACACCGCCAAGGCCATGCTCTCCGCCCTCACCGAGGCGCCCTCCGGCATGGCCTCGGTGCTCGACGCCCGCACCGAGGTGGTCATCACCACCGGCGGGACCGGCCACTCCGACGCCGACCACGTGCGCTCCGCGCTGGAGGAGCTCGGGGCGGTCTTCCTCCTCGACGGCCTCGCCCAGCGTCCGGGCCACCCCACGTTCCTCGCCCGCCTGCCCGAGGACGGGCCCTTCGTCGTCGGGCTGCCCGGGAACCCGCTGGCGGCCATGACGAGCATGTTCACGGTGGCCCAGCCGCTGCTGGCCCGGCTGCACGGCGACCCGGCCCCGACCACGCGCACGCTGCCCGCGGCCGAGGAGCTGCCGGGCCAGAAGGTGACCGCCCTGGTGCCCGGCTACCTGCAGGACGGGACGGTCGCCCCGCGGGACCGGGTCGGCGCGAACATGCTGCGCGGGCTCGCGCACGCGGACGTCATCATCGTGGTGCCCCCGGGCGGGGTGGCCGCCGGGCAGGACGTCGAGGTCGTGCCCCTGCCCTGGCGCTGACCCGCAACCGGGTGGAGGAGGGCCCGGGCACCGGGGTGCCCGGGCCCTCCTCCGTCCTCGGGTCCTCCCCGCGGGGCCCGCTCCCTCGCCGCGCGGCGGCACCGCTCAGGCGGTGAGGAAGAGGACCAGGGCGCCCAGCACGAACACGCTGGAGGCGGCGAGCGCGCAGCCGAACTCGACCACGATGCCCAGGCCCGCGGCCTTGAGGGCCGCCCAGCTGGAGTCCAGGGCGGTGCGCAGGTCGCGCTGACGGGCGGTCTCGCTCAGCAGCAGGCCGACGAAGAAGCCCACGAAGATCCCCACGACCGGGATCACGAACAGCCCCACCACGGCGCCCGCCGCCGCGTACAGCAGGGAGCGGTTGGGGATCTGCCGCTGCTTGAGCCGGGCGCCGGTGAGCACCGCGCTCGCGGCCATCCCGATGACCGCCAGCACGGAGCCGACGACCAGCACCGTCCACCCCTCCACCGCCTGCACCGTGAGCGCCCAGACCAGCAGCCCCACGACGATGAGGATCGAGCCCGGCAGGACCGGGACGATGACGCCGAGGCACCCGACGACGAGCAGGACGGCAGTGATGAGGGTGGCGATGATCTCGGCGGTCACGCCCTCATCGTAGGCGGTCGCGGCCGGCTGTCCCCCCAAGAGGCCGCAGACCTGCCCCCACCCGCGCTCCTACCCTGGGACGGATGTCCACCACCGTCCTGCAGCCGGCACGCCCGGACGCCGAGCAGCCCGAGGAGCGCCCCGCGCGCAGCTCCTCGTGGTTCCTGCTGGCCTCGGTGGTGCTGCTGCTGATCGGCACGGGAGGACTGATCCACGCCAACACCTCCGACCGCGGCCCGGGCACCGCCGGGACCGGCGGGCCGAGCCGCACCGCTCCCGTGCCCGAGCCGTGGGGCGAGGACGTCCTGGCCGCCGCCGAGTTCTCGGGGCTGCCGCCGCAGATCGTCGCCGCCCAGCTCGACGTCGAGAGCCGCTGGGACCCCCGGGCCGTGAGCCCGGCCGGGGCCCAGGGCCTCGCCCAGTTCATGCCGAGGACGTGGGCGCGGTACGGGCGGGGGGACCCCTTCGACCCGCGCGACGCCATCCGCGCCCAGGGCCGGTACCTGAAGGACCTCCGGCGGATGGTCGGCGGCCTCGAGCCGGCCACGGCCGAGGAGGAGATCGACCTGGTGCTGGCGGCCTACAACGCCGGGCCCACCGCGGTGCTGCGGCACGGGGGGATCCCCCCGTTCGCGGAGACCCGGGGCTACGTGACGCGCATCCGCGAGCTGGCGGGCACCACCTACGCC
>NZ_MKJW01000025.1:0-4389 GCF_001942375.1 Kocuria sp. CNJ-770 | reverse complement strand
ATCCTCGTGGGCTCGGTGGCGAAGTCCAAGCGGTTCCGCAACCAGCTGGTGGACGCGGTCAGCTCCCTGACCGTGGATACCCGACCAACCCCGCCGCGCAGATGGGCCCGCTCACCGAGCCCGCCGAGGGCAAGCTGCTCCAGGCCCTGACCAGCCTGGAGGAGGGCCAGTCCTGGCTGATCGAGCCGCAGCAGCTGGACGGCACGGGCAAGCTGTGGTCCCCGGGCGTGCGCACCGGGGTGCAGCGCGGCTCCGAGTTCCACCTGGTCGAGTACTTCGGCCCGGTGCTCGGCGTGATGACCGCCGAGACCCTGGAGGAGGCCGTGGCCATCCAGAACGAGGTCGACTACGGCCTCACCGGCGGTCTGCACTCCCTGGACCCGGAGGAGATCGGCTACTGGCTGGAGCACGTCCAGGCCGGCAACGTCTACGTCAACCGCGGGATCACCGGGGCCATCGTCCAGCGTCAGCCCTTCGGCGGCTGGAAGAAGTCCGCGGTCGGCCCGGGCACCAAGGCCGGGGGCCCCAGCTACCTCATGGGCCTGGGCGAGTGGGAGCCGGCGCCGCTGCGCGGGAACGGACGCCCCGTGACCGACGCGGCCGTGGCCGGCCTGCTCGACGCCGCCCGTGCGGGGCGGGCGGGGGTCACGGCGCAGGAGGCCGGGACGCTCGAGCAGGCGCTGCGCAGCGACGAGGCCGCCTGGGCCGAGGAGTTCGGGGTGGCCCGGGACGTCTCGCAGCTCTACGCGGAGCGCAACGTCTTCCGCTACCTGCCGCTGCCGGTGACGGTGCGACTGTCCGAGGGGGAGCCCCTGGCCGATCTGCTCCGCGTGGTCGCCGCCGGCCTGCGCGCCGGCGCCGAGCTCACCGTCTCCTCGGCGCTCGAGCCGCCCGCCGCGGTGGCCGCCGTGCTCACCGGCCGCGGCGTGCGGGTCCGGGTGGAGGACGACGCCGCCTGGCTGGCCGGCGCCGCCGAGCTCGGCGGCGGGCGGGTCCGTCTCATCGGCGGGGACCGCGCGGGCCTCATCGCCGCGACCGGGTCCCGTCCCGACGTGGCCGTCTACGCCCACCCCGTCACGGGGGCCGGCCGGGTCGAGATGCTGCCGTTCCTGCACGAGCAGGCCGTGAGCATCACCGCCCACCGCTTCGGCACGCCCAACCACCTCACGGACGAGCTGATCTGACGACCTGGTCCGACCAGCTGGTGTGACGAGCTGATCCGACGCACGCTGCGACGGCGCCCCGCGCCGCGGCCCCCGTTCCCGGACGGGCCGCGGCGCGGGGCGCCGTGCCGTTCCGGGGCGGGCCGTTCAGCTCCGGATCAGGGAGGCGTAGACCACGAGGTTCTCGTCGAAGGACCCGGTCGCCGGGTCGTAGCCGTCGCAGGTGACCAGCCGCAGCTCCGGGCCCGCGGTGTTGCCGTAGACCCGCAGCGTGGGGAACGAGTCCTTCGCGTGGCGTTCGACGGCGTCCACCGCGAACTCCGCCGTGGACCCGTCCGCCCGGGCCACGGCGATGCGGTCCCCGGCGGTCAGCCGGTGCAGGTCCGCGAAGACCCCCGGGCCGCCGCCGGTGGCGTTGACGTGCCCCAGCAGCACGGCCGGGCCCGCCTGGCCCGGAGCGGGTGAGCGCCGGTACCAGCCGGCCGGGGCGCCCGGGTGCTCCGGCGGGACCTCCAGGGTGCGGTCGGGGCGCCGGTCCAGCGTCATGAGCCGGTCCTCCACCCCGATGGCGCCGATGGTGAGGCGCACCGGGGCCGAGGCGGGCAGCGCCCGCGGGCGGGGCTCCGAGGCCGGCCCGCGCGCGGGGGCACCCGGTGCCGGGGCGCCGGACGCCGTGGCGCCGGGTGTCGGGAGTGCGGAGGTGCCGGCCGTCGGAGCGCCGGGGAGGCCCGAGGTCGTCGCAGCGCCGGGCCCCGCGGTGCTGGAGGCCGTCGCCTCCGGCGGGAGGGAGACGGCGGGCGGGACGGGATGCCCGGCGACGGGTCGCTGCGCCGTCGTGGGGTGCGACGGCGCGGTGCTGTCCCCGGTGCACCACAGGCCCAGGACCACGGCGAGACCCGCCACCCCCGTGCGGAGGTGGCGGGTCTCGGCGCGGTGCCGGGGCACGGAGCGTCCGGGGTCAGCGACCGCCGGTCGCGCGGCGGCGCAGGCCCACCGCGGCACCGCCCAGGGCGAGCATCCCCAGCACGGCCGCCCCGGCCAGACCGCGGGCGTCCGAGCCCGCGGCCGCCGTCTCCACGCCGGTGTCCGCCGGGCCCTCGGGCATCGCCATCTGGGCGGGTGCGAGCACCCCGCAGGCGATCGGGATGTCGGAGGCCAGCGGCAGGGCCGGGGCCATCGGGTTGGCCTTCGCCTGCGCCTCGGCCGAGAGCGCCGCCGGGTCCGCGCCGTGGACGTTGACCACCGCGGTGCCGCTCTGCAGGGCGGCGAGCGTGGCGCCGTCCACCGGGAAGGTCCGCTGATAGGTGTAGGCCTCACCGGCCGGGAAGCGGTCGATGGCCACCGCGGAGGCAGGGCTCGTGTCCCCCGAGGTGGTCAGCGAGGTGCCGATCCCGCCGGTCCAGGGCTGACCCTCCATGGAGCTCACCGCGCCGTCGCCGTCGGCGTCGGCGCTGGGCGGAGCGCACACCCCCTGGCCCCCGATGTGGATGTGCTGGGCGTGCGGATAGGGCGCGCCCTGGAAGAGGGCGGGCGCCCCGGCGACCTCGACGGTCACCGTGGCCTCCTGGCCGGTGACGTCGACGACGGCGCTGCCGGCGGCGGTGCTGTTGTTGACCGGCGCGAGCTCGGCCTGGAAGGACCAGCTCTCGGCGGCGGTGGCGGCGGTGGCGGGCAGGGTCACGGCCGCGAGTGCCAGGGCGGGCGCGGCGAGCAGAGCGGACTTCTTTATGGGATCGGCCTCTCGGTCAGGAATGACAGGGCTGGGAAGTGACGCGAAGCACAGTCTACTGATCATTCGAGCTGTGTCGAGGGGTGGTGGTCATGTGCGACCGTGCATGCGTCATGCAGCAGTCCGCGTCCGAGCGGTGGACGGGCCGACAGGTCGGTCGGCAGGGAGATGTTCCGGAAGGCCCGGCGGGGTGCTGGGGCAGGTGCCGGGAGGTCCCCGCTCGAGGTGCTGTCCTCCCGGCGAGCACGAGGCAGGGGAGGCGCGGCCCGTTCACGGCGGTCGACGGGGCCGGGAGGTGAGCCGCCCCCGGTGGATCAGACCGGGGGCGGCGCCGTGAGCTGCCGGCCGACTGCGCTCCGGTGTCCCCCCACGTGCATCGCACATCGGACCCGTGCGCCGGCCGAGCTCCTCGAGATCAGATTACTGACATGTAAACGAATTGACGGCATTGTGTAAGCCGGTTCACACGGGGGCCGTGTCGGCGCTGACCTGCGCCGGGGCCGCCGGCCGGCTTCCGCGCGGAGGGCGTCGGCTCAGCCCGCGGCGGCGAGAGCGCCGACCCGCCGGGCCTCCGCCGATGCGCGGTGACCCTGGGTGCGCAGTTCGGTCACTCCTGTGCTCGGCGCCGCCGCGCGGGGTCCTCGACGGTCCTCGCCGACCGGGACGGAGGGCGCCCGGTCGTGGCGCAGGGCTGCGAGCACGGACTCCTCGTCCAGGCCGGCGGCCGCGGACAGGGCGGCGAGCGGCACCCCGTGGCGGGCGGCCAGGCGCAGCTCGGCGTGCAGGGCGTCGACGGCCCGGTCCAGCTCCCACTGCGCGGTCTCGGCGCCGGCATCCAGCAACCACACGTGCCGGGCGGCGCTCTCGTGCCCCTCGGAGGTGTCGTCGTCCGCGAGCTGCTGGTCGAGGGTCCACTCGGCCGTCTCGGCGCGCCCGGCCGCCGCCAGGACCCGCCGGGTGAAGAAGGGGTGGAACAGGTGCTCGTCCCCGCGGGCGACGAGCGGCGCGCCCGTCCCGGCGGGATCCTCCGTCTCGAGCAGGAAGCCGCAGGTGCAGGCGTGCAGCCGGCGGCCGTCGACGGCGGCCTGGGCGGCGGCGTGGTTCGCGCGGCCGTCGAGATCGGCGAGGTCGAGCGGGCGCACCGGCATGGGGCGGCCGCAGTGCACGGGGCCCGTCGTCTCCAAGGTGGCCGGACGGCCGGTTCCCGGCTCCGTCCTCTGCTGCGTGGACCGGTGCTGCACCTGCTGGTTCATCCCTCGACCTTCCTCACGTTCCCTGCGTTCCCTGCGGTGGTGCGCATGCCGGGCCGGAACCGCGAGACGCGCACCACATCATCCAAGTCGATGGTGTCTAGTTTGTCTAGTTACTCGACTCCCGGGCTTGTCGGTGTCCTAGGATGATCGGCATGACGTCTCGAGTCCCCACCTCCTCCGGCTACTGGTACGGCACCGACGACGCCGCCGGGCCCGGACCGGTGCAGGTGCTCGAGGCCCTGCG
>NZ_MKJW01000024.1:0-4420 GCF_001942375.1 Kocuria sp. CNJ-770 | reverse complement strand
AAACGCGACCTCTCCGACCTCACCCGCGACATTCGGGCTGAGGAAGGAGAGGTGTGGGTCTTCGACCCGCAAGGAGTCGCCGGGGAGAAACCGACCTGGTGGTGGAACCCGCTGACCTACGTCACCGACAGTGAGCGCGCCGCCGAGATGGCAAACAACTTCGCCGCTGGCTCCCGAGACGTCGGCGCCAAGGGCGATGGTCACTTCGACTCCGCCGGCAAGGACCTCTTGGCCGGACTGCTGCTCGCGGCCGCCGTGGGCGGGGAGCCCATCGAGCGGGTGCACTACTGGCTGACCCGATCCACCGATGAGACCCCGGCACTACTGCTCGATGAGCACGGGTGGACCAAGGAAGCCGACTCGGTGGCCAGCACCATCCAGCAACCGGAGAAGTACCGAGGCAGCGTCTACTCCACCGCGCTGCAGATGGCCGCCTGCCTGAAGAACGAGAAGATCGCCGCCTGGGTCAACCCCACAGGTGCCGACGACGATCGCCCACAGTTCGATCCCCAGGCGTTCGTGGCCGGCAAGCACACCCTCTACGCCCTGTCCAAGGAAGGGGCCGGCACCGCCGGTCCTCTGGTCACCGCCCTGACCGTGGCCACCGTGACCGCCGCCGAGGAACACGCCGTCACCCAGCGCGGGGGCCGACTGGCGACCCCCATGCTCTGCGTGCTGGACGAGGCCGCCAACGTCTGCCGCTGGATGAACCTGCCCAACCTCTACAGCCACTACGGGTCTCGCGGCATCGTGGTCTCCACGTTCTTGCAGTCCTGGTCCCAGGGCGTGGACGTATGGGGCGAGTCCGGGATGCGCAAGCTGTTCTCCACGGCCAACGTCGTCACCTACGGCGGCAACGTCAAAGAAGAGGGCTACTTGAAGATGCTCTCGGAACTGATCGGCAAGTACACCTACACCTCCGTCTCCTCCTCGAGACAGAAGGACTCCGGGTCCACGTCCCGCCAGGACGCCACCGACGACATCATGTCGGTGGCCGACCTGTCCGCCCTGCCCAAGGGCCGGGCCGTGATGTTCGGCTCCGGGGCCCGGGCCGTGCTGCTGCGCACCATCCCGATTGACCACCGCCCCTACGCGGAAGCCTCCAGGGCCTCCGAAGAGGCCCACAACCGCCCCACAGTGGACACCGTCGATCACGAGCCCACAGCGCCGGCCGCCGAGCCAGTGGCGGCCGAGCCTGCCGGGAACCGGTGGGCGGCGCTGGTGAAGGAGTAGGCCATGGACTGGGAAGAAAAATCGTCCAGTGAGGGTAACGAGGACGTGGAAGAGCAGCCTCCTGCGGAGCTGGTCTACGCGAACGTGGTGGAGTTCGTCACCGAGATGTTGGCGCCGATGTACCGGCGTCAGCTGGACCCAGCTGGTCGCTCGAACACGTTCACCTGGTGCGCCCAGTGGTGGCGGCATGATGAAGCCGTGAGCCGTCTGACGGGGCTGTGGAGGGCGTGGGAAAACCTGCGCCTGGACCCCACTACCGGGCTGGCGGTGTGGTGGCAGAACCACGCCGACCCGACCATGCGGGTCCTCTTTGAGGAGAAGGGTCCTTTCCACGGCTGCACTCCCAGGGAGCACCGCCCCAAGGGAGTTCCACTGACTTTGGAGCCACCTCCAGAGGGCCTGTTCGACTGAACGTCACAGCGAGAGGGGCGCAACCCGTCACGGGTTGCGCCCCTCTCGCTGCTGCCCTCATGGCATCAGCCGAGTTCCAAGCCTCTTTCTCGTCCTGCTGGGCGCCCGGTGTTCTTGCGGGCCTTGGGGCCACGTTGGTGGAGCGCACAGCCTCTATGGGAGGCGTGCCCTGGTCCCGGTCGGCGGCCAGGCGTGCCCGTACCCCATCGCGGCCCTCCTCGGTGCCGCCAAAGGCCGCCATGAGGTTCTTGGCCAGGTTCGCCCGCCGGTCTCCGGAGTCCCAGAGTTCCTCGGCTTCGGCAGCCGCGTGACGGGTGTCGGCGTCGGTTTGCAGATCCCCCCGGCTGGCCTCTGCGGCATTGAGCGCGGCCTCGGCGTGGTCACGTTGGGCATCCACGGCTTCGCGGGCCGCGGTCCCCTGCTCGACTGTCTCAGTGCGCTGTTGCTGCGGGATGCGATCTTCCAGGTAGTCCTCCACGGCCAGCCCGTAGCGGTCCTTTACCTGAGACTCGATCCGTCCTCGCGCGGTGCGGGCGACCTCGTCGTGCTGCTCCCACTGCCGGGCCAGCGCGTAGTGGGCAGCGATGTCTTCCGGCTTGGCGGATTCCCAGAAACGGTCCTGATCCACCGGGGCGAGCTCGGTGCGCATCACTGCTCGTTCGGCTTCAAACCGGTCTTCCAGCTCCCGTCGCCGCTGCTGCTGCTCCATCAGGCGTTGACGCACTTGCTCGGCGCGCTGACGGGCCATCATCTCGCCCCAGCGCCCGGCGACGGCCATCGCTGCCTGGAGGTCACGGCCGATCAGATCGTTCACGCCATCGGGTTGTGTGCTCATCTCTACAGCTCCATTCCGTAGTCCGTGCGGGGGGTGTGATCTACGTAAGGGTGCTCAACCGTGGGCCCCTGGGTCTCGCGCAGCGCACCACGGGCACGGGCGGGTCCGGCGTGGGAGGCACTGCGCTTGGGAGAAGAAGGCTCGACTTCCGGTAGTGGCTCCGCCACCACCGAGAGGTGCTGCCGGAAGGTGTCCACGATCAACTGGGTCTCGCGCAGTTCTTTGTTGGCCTGATGCATGTCCTGGAACGCGCGGGTCATCCGCAGCATCTGGTTCATGATCAATGCCTGGGCCATCGGGGAGGGCGCTTTCGTGACCGCCAGCAGGAACGCCGTGGTGCCACTGGTACGCAGTGGGGCTTCCAGCGGGGTGGTGATCTTCAGCCCCGACCGGTGCGCCGAGCGTGCCAGCGTCCTGGCGGTGCGCCCCAAGGGTCCTTGCCCATCCTCGGTCGCGTGCGACCACGCCGCGAACACACCAGAGGCTTCCCGAGCCGCATGCGCCCACGCCTGATGGTCGTCCGGTGCGAGCTTCACCAGGCGCCGGCGAACCTCTTTCAGTTCATCCGCCAACCGCCGGGCGGTCACCTCATCCAGCACCGCACCGGGGGCGTCAGGGTGGACAATGCGGCGATGCCGCTTGGCAGCCATCCACTCCTCCGACGCCTCCTGCGCCGAGACCGGAGTGTCCGGCCAGCGGGTCCGCAGGGACGGGAGGGTGAGGTCCTGGGCGAGCTTGCCGCCACCGAACCACAGTGGCCGCTTGCCTTGCGGCGGACGCTCGGCCACGGAGTACCCGGTCACCACCGAATCAGTGCCAGCAGCGAACCTCGGGTGCACGAGCAGGTTCGCCCGGCGCATCTGCCGTACGAACTGTGCCTCTGTTTCGGCTGCTACCGCGCACGCGCGCACGGTGCGCTCCAGCGCGAACCGGGTCGGCTCCCTAGTGCTGTCCCGAGCGATCTCTCCCTGCTGCAACCATCGTTCGGAGTGGTTGCCAAGCTGGATGAGGTTGAAGTCCTTCTCGATGCTACGGGCGACCTTCTGCGCGCGGGAGAAGTCGTTGCCGTCGGCCCACTTCGTGCCGTCCTCCCGGATCGTGGAGGCCATGATGTGGATGTGGTCGTTGCCCTTGGTGGAACGCCCGTGATGCACCGCGACCCACTGGCACGGGGCCTTTGACCCGGCCTCGGTGAAGTCCATCTCGTCCATGAACCGGGCGGCGATGTCCGACCATTCCTGATCGGTGACCTCCCGGTCCTGGTACGGGATCGACAACGAGCAGTGCCAAATGTGCTTCGCGTCAGCGTCCACCGCGAAGGCGCGCCGGTTCAGGTCGATCTCGCGGGCGATGGACACCGCGGCTTCCTCATTGAGCTGCACATCGTCGTGCCACGACATGATGAGCGGGGAGCCGCCCACCAGGTGCGGGTCGGTGTGCTCGTTGGCCCTCCCCGGACCCACCAGGTACTTCATCAGCCCGATCGGCTTGTCACCCTTGGTGATGTTCGGGATCACGGGATCAACTCTTCGATCTTGGCCAGCACTTCCTCACCGAACCGCCGAGCCTCGCGCATCGTCTCGACCGTCTCGGGAAGGACCTCGCCGGTGCTGTTGGCGTGCCGGGCGATCTGGTTCACGTTGTTCGAGATCGTGGCCATCAGCCGGCGCATCGCCAGCAACTCCGCCAGCTGGTTCCGCCGCAGCTGCACCGCCACCGGATCGGTAGACCCGAACACCGCCTCGACCATCAGCGCCGAGGGTGAGAGCCCGGTCTGCTGCTCCAGCACCATCAGCTGAGCACGCTCGGACTCGGACATGGACACCCGGACGTACTGGGTCTTGCCCTCGATCCGCTTGCGACGGGACTTCCACACCCGACGCGGATTCTCCTGCTCCACCACAGCACCTCCTTCTCCTTATCGGCCCAGCGCAGCACCCC
>NZ_MKJW01000023.1:3222-4423 GCF_001942375.1 Kocuria sp. CNJ-770 | reverse complement strand
CTGGTGCTCCGCGTAGGACCGTCACGGTCTCCTCGGGGACGTCTTCGAAGACCGGGCGGACCTGTTCCTCAGTCAAGGGTGACACCAGCTCAGCCCAACGGTTGTCCATCACATCTCCTCAGTGGCAGGGCCTCACCTAGACTTGACCCTGTATCTATTAAACAGCTTTTGAGGGGGTTTAGCAACTGTCATGAATCATCAACCGTTATTAGAGATTGTCGTGTATTGTAGCAACTGTGAGAATGGAGATGGTCGTTGTGTCTGATGCGCTGGACAAGCTCTTCGAGGGCCTGCCCGAGCGGCTGGGCATCGATGACCTCACGCGGGTCCTCGGGCTTGCCGACCGCACGGTCACCTACCGGTGGTTGCGTGATGGGATCGTGCCGGCGATCAAGCTGGGGAAGACCTGGCTGATCTTGCGCGACGACGTCAAGGCCCACCTCCGCTCTCAATACAACGTCCCCCATTCCACCGACAATGACGGGGCGCAAGCTAACGACGAGTAGGGAGAGCATCATGGCGGAGGCACTGGAGCGGCCGGTTTGCACGGCCACCATCGCCGCGGACGACAGCGTGGAGGTCACTATCGACCAAGTTCCTTATGGGTTCTCCTCGATGACTGAGGCGATCAAGCATGTGGTCTCAGTGGCCGCTGACCTGGGGCGACCGATCAAGCTCACCGCGATCGATCCCAGCTCGGAGACCGAACCTGAGACGCATCTGATTGTCGATCCCGAAGGTTCGGTCGCTGCCGATCCCAGTGCCTCCGCCAAGAAGCGACCCGTCCGGCGCGGCTCTTCACGGGCCGTCACACTCGATGACTTCGCACCGACCACTCCCGCTACCAGCACCACCCCTGAGGGCGTAGATGCGGCCCCTGACAAGCCAGGAAACCTGGATATCGAGCGCGCACAGGGCGAAGAAACACGCCCAGTGGCCGACACCACAGGGGTCCCCGATGTGGAGGACACCCCGGTGCCGCGCCAGGACACCATCCTGGGGGCACCTACCGCGCAGCCTTCGGACGTGACCACGCTGCGCCCAGCCCAGAAGACAACCTCGCTGGATTCCGGACCCACCGCTGGCGCTGCGCCTTCTTCCCGGACCCCTGCATCGCCTGTACTGGTGGCCGCACCAGGTGATCCGCGCCTGCATCTGCGGCGGGAGGAGAACACTGACCAGCCCGAAGCACCGGCACGGG
>NZ_MKJW01000023.1:0-3135 GCF_001942375.1 Kocuria sp. CNJ-770 | reverse complement strand
GGTGGTGCAACCACACCCTGGGAATGTCACTGGCCGCTTCTGCCGCCGAACGTGCCACCAGAGCCCGCCGGCTACGCATCCAGCGCCCCTTGCAGACCCACTACACCGTTGCTGTCCTCCAGCTCAAAGGCGGAGGTGGGAAAACCACCACGGCCTACCACCTCGCCGCGACCTACGGTCGGGTGCGCGGGGGCAACATCCTGGCCGGGGAGTTCAACGAGAACCAGGGCACCCTGGCCGAACGCTCCCTCACTGCCGACCATGACCGCACCACCTTGGATCTGATCCGCAACCTGGAGACCGTCACCCGTCGCACCGCCGACCTCGTGCGCTACGTGCGCCCCCAGGGCGATGACCGGATCCACGTGCTGGCCTCCCCACCGGAGGGCACCGACCGCTCCCGGGTGGACGGGCGCTCCGTGCGCACCGCCCACGAGACCCTGAGCTCCCTCTACAGCCTGATCCTGCTCGACACCGGCAACTCCGCCCAGTCCTCCACCTGGCGCGCCGCCGTGGACGTGGCCGACTCGCTGGTGCTGGTCGCCCACAACCGCGAGGACGACGCCCGGCTGCTGGAAGCCACGGTCGAAGCCGTCACAGCCGAAGGCCACGGCGACAAGCTGGCCCGCTCCGTGCTGGTCGTCTCCAACACCGCCACCAACAACACCGAACGCATCAGTCGCCTGCGCGACTACGCGGAGGCGATCGGACTGGCCGGGTGCGTGGTCATCCCCTTCGACAAGTCCCTCCAAGAAGGACGCGCCTTCCACTACGACGCCCTCCACCCGGGAACCGTGCGGGCCTACGAGGAAGCCACCGCCACACTGACCGACCAGCTCTGACCCACACCCCTCCCATCCCCCCAGGAGGCTGTGATGTCCGCTGGATCCTCGCGCGCCCTCGGCGCCATCATGGCGCTGCTGCTTGTCTTCGCCATCGGCTCGATCGTGGCTCTCGCCGTGCTCGTGGCCACCCTGGCCGAAGACGAGGAGCAGACCTCGGCCACCTCCTGCGCCGTCACCGCCGTCACCACCGACGACGACCAGGAGCGTGCACCGAACATCCCCAACGGCTGGGCACCATTGGTGGAAGAAGCCGCCAAGACCGCAGGGCTGCCCGTGAGCGTGGTGGCCGCCCAGCTCAAGCAGGAATCCAACTGGGACGCAGGCGCCGGCAGCTCCGCCGGAGCCCAGGGCATCGCCCAGTTCATGCCCGCCACCTGGGCGACCTACGGCAACGGGGGCGAGGTCACCGACCCCGACGACGCGATACCGGCCTACGGCCGCTACATGGCCGCCCTGAAGAAGGACGTCGAACCACTGGCCGATGGGGACGCCGACCAGCTCGTGCGCCTCACCCTGGCCGCCTACAACGCCGGCCCGGGGCCGTGCAGCAGTACAAGGGTGTGCCGCCCTATGAGGAAACCGAGAACTACGTCCGCACCATCCTTGACCTCGGCCAGAGCGAGTTCTCCGCCAACTGCGAGGTCCCCACCGGGGCGCAGGAATGGGACGGTGACCTAGGAGACGGTGAGTGGACCGTGCCGCTGCCCGGCGGGAAGTTCACCTCCGGCTACGGGCGGCGCAACGTCCCAGGACTGCCGGCCTGGGCACAAGAACACGTGGGCGTGGACATCGCCACCCCCGGTGCCGGCTCCGGCTCAGGAGGCCCAGTGATCGCCCCGACAGCCCTGCGCATCACCGGATTCAACAACACCGACGGGTGCGTGATCGCCAAGGAGAACGGCGACGACCCCGACTTCGGCTTCGCCTTCTGCCACCTGAACACCTACAGCGTGAAAAAGGGCGACACGCTCAAACGCGGCGACGTGATCGGCACCGAAGGCAACAAAGCCGGCCTGGGCGCGGTATCCACCCACCTGCATTTCGAGATCTACAAACCCGACGCCCCCGATGTGGTCTACCCCTACGAGGGCTTCAACATCGACCCCGAACCCATCCTCAAGCAGAAAGGAGCGTGGCCTAAATGACCCGCCACTCTCAGCTGGCCCTCACCCTCGCGCTGTGCGCTCTACCCCTGGCTGCCTGCGCCCCAGACGTAGCTGAACGGACCAGCGAACAGACCACCGCTACCGCGACGAGCACGCCCTCCCCCACCGCGACCACCCCCGGAGAGGGCACCTTCCTGGATCCGACTGATGTGGACCGCACCGATGTGGAAGCCACCGCCGAAGCTGCCGCGCTACTGATCCACTCCTGGGACACCGTCACCGACCGCACCCAAACCGCCGCCGCCATCCGCGCCAAGCCCTTGATGTCGGAAGAATGGGCCGCCAACCAGATCGAGCCCGAGCGCAACGGCAACCAGGCCGCCTGGCTGAAACCGTCCGAGCACCAGGCATACAGCGCACCCAGCATCACCCCCGCCGTGGGAGATGTCTCCCGCGACGTCGCCAACGACAAGGTCATCCGCGCTTACGACCTCACCTGGCGCTGGATCAGCCGCGACGGTCAAGAAATCGAGGCCACCGGGCGACGTCAGGTCGTCATCTACCTCGAGAAGCACAGCGGGCAGTGGGAAGTCGTCGGTCACCAATCCAGTGACCCCAACTAAGGCGCCCATGACTCCTGAAGATGATCAGCGCACGAAGCTCGCGGCGGCCCACATGCTTATGGCCCTCGCGGTCGTGACGTCTGCCGGCATTCTCTTCCAGCTCGCGATGCGGTTACCTGGAATAGACACTCCAAGCTGGAACACCTGGGCCGCGCTGGGGTTCAGCGTCGGAATCACCGCGGGGCTTCTCGTGGGAGCCTGGTGGCTGGTCCCGAAAGAGCTCATGGCGCTTCGGGTAGTGGGTGCCCGGGTGACTCGCTCGATAGGGCTCACCACCCCCCAGCTACCCGGCGTCAACGATCGTCAGCGCGCTGCCGTGGGCCTCGTCCTACTGCTGACCTTCACGATCTTGCTGGACAGCGCCGGGACCCGGTTGGTGACTGACGTCTTCAGCTCAAACCTGCCATTGATTGCGCTTCACGACGACTGGCGATATCTCGCCATTAAAGACGCTCCACCCATTTCCGTGGTCTTCATGAGCCTGCTTAGCGCACCGGTCGCAGAAGAAGTCTTCTTCCGTGGCCTGCCCCTAGCGCTCCTCACCTTGGTTTGGGCCACCCC
>NZ_MKJW01000022.1:0-77062 GCF_001942375.1 Kocuria sp. CNJ-770 | reverse complement strand
GGCAGGTTACTCACGTATTACTCACCCGTTCGCCACTAATCACCCCCGCAAGCGGGAGATCATCGTTCGACTTGCATGTGTTAAGCACGCCGCCAGCGTTCGTCCTGAGCCAGGATCAAACTCTCCGTCAAAAAACAACGAAAAACATTTCGAACCCGGCCGAAAAGCTGCCGCCACCCCACGGAGGCGAGGCGCACGACAACCATCAACCGATAAAACAATCGGTATCAACAAACATGGCACACTATTGAGTTCTCAAACAACAGACCAAGAACCAGGACCCGAAAGGCCCCGAAACTCGTGAGTGGAATCTTATCCGTGCCTCCCGGTCTAGGAACCAGTGTTCCCAGCCTGAGGCAGCTCATCTATCCTACGCGGCCCGTATTCGGAGTGTCAACTTGACGCTGGCCCCCGATCCGGTCCCGTTCGGACGGTCGTTCCCGCATGAACTTGACTCGGCACTCGGCCGGGCTGCTCTTTGCGGGACTGCCGCCGGCCGGCCTCTCGGCCCCGCCTGACGACTCGATGAACACTACACCCCCGTCCGGGGCGCCGCAAACGCGGTTCGCGGACGGGGGCGCCGGCTGCGGACGGCCGTGGCTCAGGAGCGCACGGTCACCGCGGCGAGGTGCTTCTTGCCCCGGCGGAGAAGGGCCCAGCGCCCGTGCAGGAGCTGGTCCGAGGCCAGCTCGGCGTCCTCACCGACGACCTTCTCGTTGTTGACATAGGCCCCGCCCTCCTTGAGGGTGCGGCGTGCGGCGGACCTCGACTCGGACAGGCCGGTGGCCACCAGCAGATCGGCCACCTGCAGCCGGCCGGCCTCCACGCTGGCCCCGGGCAGCTCGCGCGCCACCGACTCCAGGGTGCCGGGGTCCAGCTGCCCCAGCTCACCGCGGCCGAAGACCGCAGCCGAGGCCGCGATCGCCTTCTCGGTCGCCTCGACCCCGTGCACCAGCGAGTTGACCTCCCAGGCCAGCACCTTCTGGGCCTCGCGCCGGTAGGGCTCCTCCTCGGTCCGGCGGGCCAGCTCCTCGATCTCCGCGCGGGACTTGAAGGTGAAGACCTTCAGCCGGTCCACCACGTCGGCGTCGGCGGTGTTGAGCCAGAACTGGTAGAAGGCGTACGGCGAGGTGAGCTCCGGGTCCAGCCACACCGCGTTGCCCTCGGACTTCCCGAACTTGGTGCCGTCCGAGTTGGTGATCAGCGGCGTCCCGATCGCGTGCACCGCCGTGCCCTCGACCTTGCGGATGAGCTCGGTGCCGGCGGTGAGGTTGCCCCACTGGTCGGAACCGCCGGTCTGCAGGGTGCAGCCGTGCTCGCGGTGGAGGTTGAGGTAGTCCAGGCCCTGCAGGATCTGGTAGCTGAACTCGGTGTAGGAGATGCCCTCGTCCGAGTTCAGCCGCTTGGCGACGATCTCCTTCTTGATCATCGTGCCCACCCGGAAGTGCTTGCCGATGTCGCGCAGGAAGTCGATGGCCGACAGCTGGGAGGTCCAGTCGAGGTTGTTGACCATCACCGCCCGGTTCTCCCCCTCGAAGGAGAGGAACCGCTCGACCTGCCCGCGCAGCAGGTCCACCCACTGCGCCACGGTCTCCTTGGAGTTCAGGACCCGCTCGGAGGTCTGCCGGGGATCGCCGATCAGCCCGGTGGACCCGCCCACCAGCCCGATCGGTGGTGCCCGGCCAGCTGGAGCCGGCGCATGAGGAGCAGCTGGACCAGGTGGCCCAGGTGCAGGGACGCGGCGGTGGGGTCGAACCCGCAGTAATAGGTGACCTTCTCCTCCGACAGCGACTTCTCGAGCGCCGACTCGTCGGTGGACACGTGCACCAGGCCGCGCCACTGCAGCTCCTGCCAGATGTTGGCGAAGGCCGGGTCGTTGTGCTGGGAGTTCAGATCAATTGCGTGCGACACGGATTCCAAGGTACCAGGCGCGGACGGGCATCCCGTCCGCGCCCTGTCCCCGGTCCGGGCTCAGAAGCGGTCGAGACCGGCCGGCAGCCCGGCGGCCGCGACGATGCGCAGTCGCTGGGTGGGGCGGGTCATGGCCACGTACAGGTTGCCGACCCCTCCGCCGACCTCGTCCAGCAGGGCCTGCGGCTCCAGCAGCACGACCGAGTCGAACTCCAGGCCCTTCGCGTCCCAGGCGGAGAGCACCACGACCTGCCGGTCCAGGCGGCGCACCCCGGCGCCGACCAGACCGGGCATCTCCTCGGCCAGGGCGGCGCCGATCTCGGGCACGCGGTCCTCGGGCACGATCACGGCCACGAGTCCCCCGTTGACGAGCTCGAGCTCGGACCGGACCTGGTCGAGTACGGCCCCGACCGCCTCGCCGGGGCCGACCCGGCTGACGACCGGCGGCTCGCCCTCGCGCACGGCCCGCGGCGCGGAGATGTCCAGGCCGGCGGCACGGGCGACGTCGACGGCGGCCTCCGCGATCGCGGCCGGCGTGCGGTAGTTGACCGTGAGCTCGTCGAGGACGAAGCGCTCCCCCACGAACGGCTCGAGGGCGTCCCCCCAGCTGTGCGCCGCGGTGGCCGAGCCGGCCTGGGCGATGTCCCCGACCACGGTGAAGGACTTCATGGGGCACCGGCGCATCAGCACCCGCCACTGCATCGGGGACAGCTCCTGCGCCTCGTCGACGACGACGTGCCCGTAGGCCCACGTGCGGTCGGCGGTGGCCGCCTCGGCCGCGGTCATGCGGTGCTGGCTCGCGGCGTTGAAGTCCGTCAGCTGGGAGGCGGTGACGATGCCGTCGGCGCCGACGTCCTCGAGGCTCTGGTGCATGTTCTGCAGCGCACGCTCGGCGTTGTCCGTGGCCTTGCGCTGCTCGCGCTCCGACTCGGCCCGCCGGCGCACCCCGGCCTGCTCGAGGTCGCCCAGCAGCTCGGCGGCCTCGTCCAGCAGCGGCACGTCGGCCACCGTGAACGGGCTGCCGGCCGGGCGCAGCAGCGCCTCGATCTGGGCGGGGTCCAGGTGCGGGGCCGCCGACTCGAGGTAGTGCCGCTTGCTGAACAGCTGGTCGACCAGCGTCTGCGGGGACAGCGGCATCCACGCGAGGTTCAGGGCGATCCGCACGTCCCGGGCCTGCCGGATGTCCTCCGCGAGGTAGGAGCGGTCCATCACGTTGCCGCTGGTGGTGTTGAGGTGCTCGCCGAGCTGCTCGGTGAGCTCGCGCAGCACGATCTTCACGAAGGTGTTGCGCGCCTCGTTGTGCGGCTTGCCCGTGGCGCGGGCCCGGTCCCGGGCACGCTTGACGGTGCGCGGGGTCAGCGTCACCCGGTGCGTGTCGACGCGCAGCACCTGCGCCTGGGCGGGGACCTTCTGCCGGTCGCGCACGGCACGGGCGATGACGTCGGCCATGTCCAGGCCCGACTTCAGCCGGGCGGTCCGGGGGTCCCGCTCCGGGACGGCGGCGACGCCCGGGAACAGCTCGGCCAGCGAGGACATGACCACGCCGGTCTCCCCCAGCGCGGGCAGCACGCGCTCGATGTACCAGAGGAACGACGACGACGGGCCCACGATGAGCACCCCGGCCTTGCGCAGCCGCTCCCGGTGCTCGTAGAGCAGGTACGCGGCCCGGTGCAGCGCCACGGCGGTCTTGCCCGTGCCGGGCCCGCCCTGGACGACCCGCACGCCCGGCAGCGGGGCGCGGATGATCTTGTCCTGCTCGGCCTGGATCGTGGCGACGATGTCGGACATCCGCCCGGTGCGCTTCTGGTTCAGGGCCGCGAGCAGGGCGCCCTCCCCGTGGAGCACGCCCTCGTCGTCGAGCATCTCCGGGTCGAGCACGTCGTCCTCCAGGGCGGCGACGTCGCGGCCCTCCAGGATCAGGTGCCGGCGCCGGCGGATGCCCATGTGGTTCTGCGCGGTCGCCTGGTAGAAGGCGGCGGCCTCCCGGGCGCGCCAGTCGACCATGAGCCGCTGGTGGTCCCGGGTGGCGAGGCCGATGCGCCCGACGTAGCGGCGGTCGCCCTCGTGCGTGTCCAGCCGGCCGAAGACGAGCCGGTGGTCGACGGCCTCCAGCTGGGCGAGGCGGTCCTCGTAGTGGGAGGCGAAGGCGTCGCGCTCCGCACGGTTCTGGTGGTTGCCGGCCGACTCGCTGCGGCGCACGGCCGCGAGCTCCGCCGTCTTCTCGGCCCGCAGCTCGTCGAGCCGGTCGTAGAGCATCGCGACGTACGCGCGCTCGACAGCAAGTTGCTCGGCCGCCATCGTGGCGACAGTCTCTGCCATGGGTGGACACCTCGTTCCGGATCGAACAGACCATCGATTCTACCGGTACGCCCTGCGATCCCACGGTCGCGCCGCCGCAGGTTGCGTAACAGGAGCAACGCCGGGGACGATGCCACCGGTCAGACGCGGTACAGGGCCCGGACACGGTGGCCGCCGAGGCGGCTCCGGCCCCGCAGGTCCGTGAGCTCCATGACCAGCCCGAACCCGGCGACGTGCAGGCCGGCCCGGTGCAGCAGCTGCGCGGTGGCGCCGAGGGTGCCGCCGGTGGCCAGGATGTCGTCCAGCACGAGCACCCGGGCGCCGCGGGGAACGTCGTCCGTGTGGATCTCCAGCACCGCCGAGCCGTACTCGAGGACGTACTCCTCGCGGAAGGTCTCGCGGGGCAGCTTCCCGGCCTTGCGCACCGGGATCAGGCCCACGCCGGCGGCGTAGGCCACGGCCCCGGCCATGAGGAAGCCGCGCGCCTCGATCCCGGCCACGTAGTCGAACTGGCCGCGGAACGCGTCCACCAGGGCGTCGATGGTCCGCCGGAAGCCGGCGGCGTCCGCGAACAGGGGCGTGAGGTCCCGGAAGAGGACCCCCGGTTCCGGGTAGTCGGGGATCTTCACGCACAGGCGCTCGATCATCTGCTCAACGGATTCGCTCACGCACGTCATGCTAGCGGTCCCGCGCGTCCGCCGAGCCCGGCCGCCGGACTCAGCGGCGCCGGCGCGGGACGGCGGCACGGTACGGGGAGACGGAGGGCTCCCCCGGGATCCACCAGCGCCAGGGGAACTCGGGAGTTCCCCCCGGCCCGGACACGCCGGTGCGCGGGCCCGAGGCCACCGGCGGCTGCCGCCCTCCCTCGGGCGGGACCAGGAAGAACCCGGCCGCGGCGGGGTCCCCGGCCGCGAGCGCGGCGCCGTCGTGGCCGAGGTCGATCCCCAGCGCCTTGGCCAGGTTGCCGGGACCGCGGGCCAGTCCGGCGTCGGGCACGGGGCTCGACCGGCCCCGGGCGCGGCGGGCGCGGGCCAGCTCGGCGCCCTCCACGACCTCACCGGCCCGCACCAGGCATCCGCCCGCCGCGCCCTCGGGCCGGCAGACGAGGTTGACCGCGTGGTGCATGCCGTAGGTGAAGTACACGTAGACGTGGCCCGGCGGGCCGAACATCGAGGCGTTGCGCGCGGTGCGGCCGCCCCAGGTGTGCGCGCCGGGGTCCGGCAGGTCGGACCCGGCCGGCCCGCCGTAGGCCTCGATCTCCGTGATCCGCACGACCACGGCGCCGTCCTCGCCGCGGTGGCCGAAGAGCCCGCCGAGCAGCCGCGGCGCGACCTCGGGGGCCGGCCGCGAGAGCAGCGCGAGCAGCGCTGTGTCTTCCACGCGCGCCCCGGGCCTCATCCGGCGACGATCGGGGCCCGCCGCGAGAACACGGCGACCTCGGCCACCTGCCGCTCGAGCTCCCCGATCTGGGCGGCGACGGCGGAGGGGGCGGTGCCGCCCTGGGCGCTGCGCGAGGCTAGGGAGCCCCCGACCGTGAGGACCTCCCGCACTCCGGGGTGCAGGTGCGCGGAGATCTGCGCGAAGTCGGCGTCGGAGAGGTCCCAGAGCTCGATCCCGCGCTGCTCGCAGACCCGGACCGCGTCCCCGGCGATCTCGTGGGCGTCGCGGAAGGGCACGCCCTGGCGCACGAGCCACTCGGCCACGTCGGTGGCCAGGGCGAAGCCCTGGGGCGCGAGCTCGGCCATGCGCCGGGTGTTGAAGTCCAGCGTGCCGATCATGCCCGCGACGGCCGGGAGCAGGACCTCGAGCTGGTCGATCGCGTCGAAGACCGGCTCCTTGTCCTCCTGGAGGTCCCGGTTGTAGGCCAGCGGCAGGCCCTTGAGCGTGGCCAGCAGTCCGGTGAGGTCGCCGATGAGCCGGCCGGCCTTGCCGCGGGCGAGCTCGGCGATGTCCGGGTTCTTCTTCTGCGGCATGATCGAGGAGCCCGTGGAGAAGGCGTCGTCGAGGGTGACGAAGGAGAACTCCTTGGTGGCCCACGTGGTGATCTCCTCCGAGATCCGCGACATGTCCACCGCGATCATCGCGGTGATCCAGGAGAACTCGGCGTAGACGTCGCGCGAGGCCGTGCCGTCGATGGAGTTGTGCACGGCGGAGTCGAAGCCCAGCTCCGCCGCCACGGCCGCGGGGTCCAGGCCCAGGGAGGACCCGGCGAGGGCCCCGGAGCCGTAGGGGGACACCGCGGCGCGGGCGTCCCAGTCGACCAGCCGCTGGACGTCGCGCAGCATCGCCCAGGCGTGGGCGAGCAGGTGGTGGGACAGCAGGACCGGCTGGGCGTGCTGGAGGTGGGTGCGCCCCGGCATGGGCGCCTCGGGGTGGGCCCTGGCCTGGTCGAGGAGGGCCTGCACCACGTCGAGCACGTTGCGGGCGATGATCGCGGCGTGGTCGCGCAGGTACATCCGCCCGAGCGTCGCGATCTGGTCGTTGCGGGAGCGCCCGGCGCGCAGCTTGCCGCCGAGCTCGGGGCCGGCCCGTTCGATCAGCCCCTTCTCGAGGGAGCCGTGCACGTCCTCGTCCGAGGGGGCGGGGGTGTAGGCGCCGGAGCGCACGTCGGCCTCGAGCCGGTCGAGGGCCGCGAGCATGCCCTCGAGCTCCTCGCCGTTCAGCAGCCCCGCCGTGTGCAGCACCCGGGCGTGCGCGCGCGAGCCCGCGATGTCGTAGGGGGCCAGCCGCCAGTCGAAGTGCGTCGACCTGCTCAGGGCCGCCAGGGCGTCGGCCGGGCCCCCGGCGAAGCGCCCGCCCCAGAGCGCGCCCTCGTTGGTGCCGTGCTTGTCCTGCTGCGCCATGTCTCTCCTTCTGCCGTCCTGGCGGTTTCTGCCGTCCTGGCGGTACCGTCGGTGCGGACCGGGTGCGGTCCCCCGGCGTGCGCGGAGGGCCCCACCGCCGGGATGGGGCCCTCCGTCGTCGTGCCCGTTCCTGCTCGGCACGAGCCTACGTGCTCCCGGGCTACTTGCCCTCGGCCGCGAGGCGCTGGTCGCGGGACGCCGCGACCTTCGAGGACATCCCGAACAGCTCGATGAACCCGCGGGCCTGGGACTGGTCGAAGGCGTCCCCCTCGTCGTAGGTGGCGAGGTTGAAGTCGTACAGGGACGTGTTCGACCGGCGCCCGGTGACGGTGGCCTGGCCGGCGTGCAGGGTCATCCGGATGTCGCCGTCGACGTGCTTCTGGGTGTCCTGGATGAAGGCGTCCAGGGACTGCTTCAGCGGGGAGAACCACTGGCCGTCGTAGACGAGCTCCGTCCAGCGCTGGTTGACGGTGCGCTTGAAGCGGGCCTGCTCGCGCTCGACCGTGACGTTCTCGAGCTCGCGGTGGGCGGCGATCAGGGCCATGGCGCCGGGGGCCTCGTAGACCTCGCGGGACTTGATGCCCACCAGCCGGTCCTCGACGATGTCGATCCGGCCGATGCCCTGGGCGCCGGCGCGGCGGTTCATCTCCTGGATGGCCTGCAGCGGGGTGACGGGCTGGCCGTCCAGGGCCACCGGGATGCCGCCCTTGAAGCTGATGACGACCTCGTCGGCCGGGGGCGGGAAGGTGGGGTCGTCCGTGTAGTCGTAGACGTCCTTGGTCGGGGCGTTCCAGATGTCCTCGAGGAACCCGGTCTCCACGGCACGGCCCCAGACGTTCTGGTCGATCGAGAAGGGGTTCTTCTTGGTCGTGACGATCGGCAGGTCGTGCTTCTCGGCGTAGTTGATGGCCTTGTCGCGGGTCAGGGCGAGGTCGCGCACCGGGGCGATGCACTTGAGCTCCGGGCCCAGGGTCTGGATGCCGACCTCGAAGCGGACCTGGTCGTTGCCCTTGCCCGTGCAGCCGTGGGCGACGGTCGAGGCGCCGAAGCGCTTGGCCGCGGCCACGAGGTGCTTGACGATCACCGGCCGGGAGAGCGCCGAGACCACCGGGTAGGCGTCCATGTACAGGGCGTTGGCCTGCAGGGCGGGCATGCAGTACTCGGCCGCGAACTCGTCGCGGGCGTCGGCCACGTAGGCCTCGACGGCGCCGCAGTCCAGGGCGCGCTGGCGGATGGTCTCGAGGTCCTCCCCGCCCTGGCCCACGTCGACGGCCACGGCGATGACCTCGGCCCCGGTCGCCTCGCCGATCCAGCCGATGGCCACGGAGGTGTCGAGGCCTCCGGAGTAGGCCAGCACTACGCGCTCGGTCACGGTGTTCTCCTTCGTCGGTGGTCCGGGCGCCACGGCGTGGGCCCCGTCTCTGTGCATGACTATACACGCTCGGTTGTATTTATGCATTTGGAGGTCCGGCACGCCGGGCCGGACGACCGGCGACCCACCGCAATTATGAATCGCTAGCAATAGCCCGGCGCTTCCGACATACTGGGAGCACGGTCCCGTCCGTGCCGGACGAGCCCACCCGCAACGCCGGGGCCCTCGTGTCCCGGCCGTGCCGCACACCCGGTCCCTACCCCGAGAGGAACCCCATGACGAACGTTCCCGAGCAGACCCTCACCACGCGTCAGGGCCACCCGGTCCACGACAACCAGAACACCCGCACCGTCGGCTCGCGCGGGCCCGCGACCCTCGAGAACTACGCGTTCCTCGAGAAGATGAGCCACTTCGACCGCGAGCGCATTCCCGAGCGCGTGGTCCACGCCCGCGGCACCACCGCGTTCGGCTACTTCGAGGCCTACGGCCAGTACGGCGACGAGCCCATCGCCAAGTACACCCGTGCCAAGCTCTTCCAGGAGGCCGGCAAGCGCACCGACGTCGCCCTGCGCTTCTCCACCGTGGCCGGCGGCCGCGACTCCTCCGAGGTCGCCCGGGACCCGCGCGGCTTCGCCGTGAAGTTCTACACCGAGGACGGCAACTGGGACCTCGTGGGCAACAACCTCGGGGTGTTCTTCATCCGCGACGCCATCAAGTTCCCCGACTTCATCCACTCCCAGAAGCCGGACCCCGTGAACTTCGAGGCCTCCGTGGCCAACCGCGCCTTCGACTTCTGGAGCCAGTCGCCCGAGGCGATGCACATGATCACGATCCTGTTCTCCCCGCGCGGGATCCCGGCGGACTACCGCCACCAGCAGGGCTTCGGCGTGAACACCTACAAGTGGGTCAACGCGGCCGGTGAGTCCGTGCTCGTCAAGTACCACTGGATCCCGAAGCAGGGCGTGAAGTCGCTGACCTCCGCGGACGCGGCGAACATCCAGGCCCAGACCCTGGGCTCGCACACCAAGGACCTCTACGACGCGATCGAGGCCGGCGACTACCCCGAGTGGGAGCTGCAGGTCCAGGTCATGGAGGACCACGACCACCCCGAGCTGGACTTCGACCCGCTGGACGACACCAAGGTGTGGCCGGAGGAGCTGTTCCCGCCGAAGCCGGTCGGGCGCATGGTGCTGAACCGCAACCCGGAGAACTTCTTCGCGGAGAACGAGCAGATCGCCTTCGGCACAGGCGTGCTGGTGGACGGGCTGGACTTCTCCGACGACAAGATGCTCGTGGGCCGCACCTTCTCCTACTCGGACACCCAGCGCTACCGCGTGGGCCCGAACTACCTGCAGCTGCCGGTCAACGCGCCGAAGACGCCGGTGGCCACCACCCAGCGCGACGGCCAGATGGCCTACGCCGTGGACCACGCTCCGGGGCAGAACCCGCACGTGAACTACGAGCCGTCCATCATCGGCGGCGTCCAGGAGACCCCGAAGCCCGAGGGGTACCGGCCCGAGGTCGGCCCGCAGATCAACGCGCGCCTGACCCGCGCCCAGATCGAGCGGACCAACGACTACAAGCAGGCCGGCGAGCGCTTCCAGCTCCAGGAGGACTGGGAGAAGGAGGAGCTCATCGCCAACCTGGTCGACGCGCTGTCCCAGTGCGACCGCCCGATCCAGGAGCGCATGGTCTGGCACTTCTACATGGTCGAGGACGAGATGGGCCGCCGCGTGGGCGACGGCGTCGGCGTGTCCCTCGAGGACGTCAAGGACCTGGGCCCGCTGCCCACCCAGCGCCTCACCGAGGAGGAGCAGCAGCGCGTGGCCAACCTCGGCAACAACGGCCCGCGCAACGTGGAGGGTCTGACCATGACCCACTGCGTGCCCAACGAGCACGTGTCCGTGGAGCGCGAGCCCCAGGCGAACCCGGCCATGATGGCCAACTGATCCACGGGCCGGGGCCCCGCGCGGGCCCCGGCCGGATCGGTGCCGCCGGCGCAGCGCCGGGGGCAGCAGCAGGAGGGCCCGACCGCGATGCGCGGTCGGGCCCTCCGGCGTAACGGGCTCAGCCGCGGCGCCCGGCGCCCTCCAGGTCGAGGGAGCGCTTGAGGATCTTGCCGGTCGGCCCCTTGGGCAGCTCGTCGACCACCTTGTAGTAGCGCGGGTGCTTGTACTTGGCCACGCGCTCGCGCACGAAGGCGTCCAGCTCGTCGATCCTGGCCTCCGTCCCGGCCTCCGGGACGTCGCGGAAGGCCACGACGGCCGCGACCTCCTCGCCCAGCGTCTCGTCCGGCACTCCGACCACGGCGGCCTCCGCGATCCCGGGGAACTGGTAGATGACCTCCTCGATCTCCCGGGGGTACACGTTGTAGCCGCCGCGCAGCACCATGTCCTTCTTGCGGTCCACGATGTAGTAGAAGCCGTCCTCGTCCACGCGCGCGAGGTCGCCCGTGTGGAACCAGCCGTCGCGGATCGCCGCCTCGGTGGCCTCGGGGTTGCGCCAGTAGCCGGCCATCACGTACTCGCCGGCCACCACGAGCTCCCCGATCTCGCCGACGGGGACGTCCTCGTCCCGGTCGTCGACCACCCGCAGCTGCGCCCCGCGCACCACGGTCCCGATGGACCCCGGCCTGCGGCCGTGCGCCTCCTGGTTGAAGCACACCACCGGGGAGGTCTCCGACAGGCCGTAGCCCTCGTAGATGGGGGCCCCGAAGACCCGCTCGAAGCGCTCGAGGATCTCCACCGGCAGCGGGGAGCCGCCCGACACCCCCGCCCGCAGGTGCGGCACCTCGACGGGTCCCTCGCCGGCGGCGTGCAGGAGCGCGATGTGCATGCTGGGCACTCCGGCGAAGATCGTCACCTCGTCGCGGACGAGGATCTCCAGGGCCTTGGCGGGATCGAAGCGGGGCAGCAGCGTGACCGTGGCCCCGGAGGCGATGACGCCGTTGAGCGCCACCGTCTGGCCGAAGACGTGGAAGAACGGCAGCCCGCCGAACATGACGTCCCCGGGCCCCGTGCTGAACAGGCTCGCGGAGAGCTCCGCGTTGGTCCGCAGGTTGTGGTGGGTGAGCACCGCGCCCTTGGGCCGGCCCGTGGTCCCGGAGGTGTAGAGCAGGACGGCGGGCTCGTCGTCGGCCCGCTCGGCGAGCTCCGGCATCGGCGGCACCTCGCCGAGGCTCTGGAGCGTCCCGGCGGCGGTCACCTCGACCACGGGCACCTCCCGCTCCAGCTGCGCGGCAGCGGTGCGGGTGGCCTCGGCCATGGCCTCCCAGACCAGCACGAGGGAGACCTCGGCGTCCTGGAAGTGGTAGGCCAGCTCCCGGGGGCTGAGCAGGGGGTTGAGCGGCACGACCACGCCGCCCATGCGGAGGATGCCGTAGTAGGCGATCGGCATGTGCGGGACGTTGGGCAGGATCATCGCCACGCGGTCACCCGGCCGGATGCCGCGGGCGCAGAGCATCGAGGCCACCCGCGCGGAGAGGTCGTCGAGGGACCGGTAGCTCAGCACCCGGTCGTCGAGCACGATCGCCCGGGCGTCGGGGGCCGCGGCGGCCGAGTCGGTGAGGAGGGTGGCGAGATTGGTCATGGGGACTCCGGATCCCCGGTGCGCGGGCACCGGCGCGAGGAACGGGCGGGGTGAGCTGTGTCACACGAGCGTGCCAGGCAGTTACTGCAACGTCAAGACCCGGATACCGCGATGTGCCCGAGTGCCGCCGGCCCCGATAAACTGCCCGAGCAGCACCTGCCCGCCGACCCGTAAGGACCCGCCGTGACCGAGACCCCCCAGCCGCCCCAGGATCCGGCCGCCGCCCAGCTCACCGAGGAGGAGATGGCCTACGTGCTCACCCTCTTCGACATGGCTCGGGAGGGCCGCACCGAGGAGCTGCTGCCCGCCGTGCGCGCCGGTGTCCCGGTGAACCTCACCAACGGCAAGGGCGACACCCTGCTCATCCTCGCCGCCTACCACCAGCAGGAGGACACCGTCGCGGCGCTGCTCGAGGCGGGGGCGGATCCCGACCGGGTCAACGACAACGGCCAGACCGCGCTGCTGAGCGCTGTCTTCCGGGGCAACGAGGCCGTCGTCCGGGCACTGCTGGAGGCCGGCGCCTCCCAGACGGCCGGCGCCCACTCCGCCGCCGACTTCGCCCGGGTCTTCGAGCGCGCCGACCTGCTCCCGGTGCTCGAGGAGTACGCCGGCCGCTAGCCCAGCCGCTCCACCTCGCGCTTGAGGATCTTCCCGGTGGGCCCCTTCGGCAGGGATCCGACGATCCGGTGGAGCCGTGGGCGCTTGTAGGCCGCCAGGCGCTCGCGCACCCAGGAGCGCAGCTCGGGCACCAGGCGCTCGCCGTCCGCGGCGGGCTCGGTCGTGAGCACCACGAACGCCGCGACCTCCTGCCCCTGCGCCGCGTCCGGGACGCCGACCACGGCGACCTCCGAGACGGCGGGGTGCTCGTACAGCACCTCCTCGACCTCGCGGGGATAGACGTTGTAGCCGCCGCGCAGGACCATGTCCTTCTTGCGGTCCACGATGGAGCAGAAGCCGTCCTCGTCCACGCGGGCGAGGTCGCCCGTGCGGAACCACCCGTCCCGCAGCACGGCGGCCGTGGCCGCGGGGTCGCGCCAGTACCCGGCCATCACGTAGCGGCCGGCCACGGCCAGCTCCCCCACCTCCCCGCGCGGCAGCTCACGCCCCCGGTCGTCCAGCACCCGCAGGTCCGCGCCGGGCACCGCCGTGCCGATGGAGCCCGGCCGGCGCGGGCCCTCGAACCGGTTGAAGCACACCACCGGGGAGGTCTCCGACAGCCCGTAGCCCTCGAGCAGGCGGGTGCCGAACGCCTCCTCGAAGCGCCGGAGCACCTCAACCGGCAGCGCGGCCCCGCCGGAGATCGCGGCCCGCAGCGCGGGGAAGGACGCGGTCCGCTCGCAGCACGGCCATGTCGTCCGCCGCGCGCTCCACCACCCCGGGCAGCGGATCCGCCGCCGGGAGCTCCTGCCCGGAGCCGGCGGCGACCTCGGCGTCGCGGAAGTGGTGGGTGAGCTCCCGGGGGGGGTGAGCAGCGGGTTCAGCGGGACGACCGCGGCTCCGGCGCGCAGGATCCCGTAGTACGCGATCGGCATCTGCGGGACGTTCGGTGCGATGAGCGCCACCCGGTCCCGGCGCGCACCCCGGTGGCGTGCAGCAGCCCCGCGGCCCGGGCGGCGAACGCGTCGAGCTCGGCGTAGCCGAGGACGCGGTCGTCCAGCACCACGGCCGGGCGGTCCGGGTGGCGGGCGGCGGTGTCGGCGAGCAGGGACGCCAGGTCCGGCATGACGGGGTTCCATCCGGAGCGGGCGACGTGGTGGCCATTGCACCCAACCGGACGGGGCCCGGCCCGTGTCCGCGTCCGGCCTCCCCTGTCCGTCCACCCCGTCCACCGGCACAGGGGCGGGGACCGGCGGGCGGGGCTCAGTCGGCGAGGTCCAGGAACCGGCGGGCCACGGCCTCGCCCCCGTCGGCCTCCCGGCAGACCACCATGATCGTGTCGTCGCCGGCGATGGTCCCGAGCACCGCCGGGAGCACGGAGGTGTCGATGGCGGAGGCGAAGTACTGGGCGGCCCCCGGCGGGGTGCGCAGCACCACGAGGTTGGCGCTGGCCTCGGCCGTGACGAGCAGCTCCCGGCACAGGGACGCCAGCCGCGCGTCGAGCACCTCCTGGGTGATCCCGGCGGCGGGTGAGCGGTCGGCCCCGGCCTGGGGCACCGCGTAGACGAGGGCGCCGGACCCGTCCCGGACCCGGACGGCGCCGAGCTCGACGAGGTCGCGGGAGAGCGTGGCCTGCGTGACCTGCACGCCGTCCTGGGACAGCAGGGCCGCCAGCTCGGCCTGGGAGTGGACGGCGCCGCCGGTCACCAGGGCCACGATCCGCGCCTGACGGGCGGTCTTGGTCGCCGGGATGCTCATGCCGGCAGGCCCGGGGAGCGGGCGGCGCCGAGGTCGTAGCGCCCGGACCGGGCCATGAGCCACACGAGCAGCGCCTTCTGGGCGTGCAGCCGGTTCTCGGCCTCGTCCCAGACGACCGACTGCGGGCCGTCGATGACCTCCGCGGCGACCTCCGATCCCCGGAAGGCGGGCAGGCAGTGCAGGAACAGCGCTCCGGGATCGGCCCGGGCCATGGCGGCGGCGTCCACGCAGTAGGGCCTGAAGATCCGGGCCCGGGCCTCGGTCTCGGCCTCCTGGCCCATGGACACCCAGGTGTCGGTGCACACCACGTCCGCGCCGGCGAGCGCCTCGGCCGGGTCGGTGGTCACCCGCACCGACCCGCCGGTCCGGGCGGCCCGCTCCTCGGCGGCCCGGACGACGTCGGGGTCCGGCAGGTAGCCCTGCGGCCCGGCCACCCGCACGTGCATGCCGGCCGTGGCCCCGCCCAGCAGGTAGGAGTGGGCCATGTTGTTGGCGGCGTCCCCGAGGTAGGCGAAGGTCAGCCCGGCGGGGTCGCCCCGGTGCTCGCGGACCGTAAGCAGGTCGGCGAGGATCTGGCAGGGGTGGTAGGCGTCGGAGAGACCGTTGACCACGGGCACGTCCGAGGCGGCGGCCATCTCCTCGAGCCCGGACTGGGCGTAGGTGCGCCAGACGATCGTGGAGACCATGCGGGAGAACACGCGCGCCGTGTCGGCCACGCTCTCCTTGCCCAGCTGGGACTCCCCCGGGTTGATCATCAGGGGGTTGCCGCCGAGGTCGGCGATCCCGGCGGAGAAGGAGGCCCGGGTGCGGGTGGAGGTCTTGTCGAAGACGACGGCCACGGTCTGCGGGCCGGCGTAGGGGCGGTGGGCCCAGCGGTCGGCCTTGAGGGCGAGCGCGAGCTCGAGCACCTCGGACTGCTCCTGCTGGGTGAGGTCCGTGTCGACGAGGAAGTGGCGGGGGGTCATGGACGGTTTCATGCTTCTTTCGCTGGGACGGCGGCCGGAGGGGTGCCGGCCGGGGACGCGGCGGGGGCCGCGACGGCGGTGGTGGCGGTGGACAGGATCCCGGGCAGGGCCTCGAGGAAGGTGCGCGCCTGCTCCTCCGTGAGGATCAGGGGCGGGGCCAGGCGCAGGGTCGCGGGGCCGGTGGCGTTGACGATGAACCCGGCCTCCCGGGCGGCCTCGACCACGGCGGGCCCGAACGGGGCGGCGGCGCCCTCGGGGACGAGGAGGTCGGCGCCGATGAGCAGGCCGCGCTGGCGGACCTCGCCGACGCCGGGGACCGCGCGCAGCCCGTCGCCGAGCAGGGCGCCGACCGTGCGGGCGTGCTCGAGCAGCCCGTCCTCCTCGATGACCGTGACGGTGGCCAGTCCCGCGGCGGTGGCCGGCGGGTTGCCGCCGAAGGTGGTGCCGTGCTGGCCGGCGCCCAGCAGCGCCGAGACCTCGGGGCCCACGGTGAGCATCGCCCCGATCGGAAAGCCCCCGCCCAGCCCCTTGGCCAGGGTGAGCGCGTCCGGCAGGTCGTCCCCGGTGAGCTCGGTCGAGGAGGCGAACCACCGGCCGGTGCGGCCCACGCCGGTCTGCACCTCGTCCACGACGAGCAGCGCACCGTGCCGGCGGGTCAGCTCCCGGGCGCGCCGGAGGAAGCCCTCGGGCAGCTCGCGCACACCGGCCTCGCCCTGCACCGGCTCCACGACGAGCGCGGCGACCGTCCCGTCGAGGTGCTGCTCGAGGGCCTCGACCGTGGCGGGGATGTGCCGCACCCCGCCGGGCAGCGGCTCGAAGGGCGCCCGGTAGGCCTCCTTGGCGGTCAGGGCGAGAGCGCCCATCGTGCGCCCGTGGAAGGCCGACTCGAGGGCCAGGACCGTGCTGCGGGGCCGGCCGTCCGGGCCGGGGTGCTCCTGGCCGTGCCGCCGGGCGAGCTTGAACGCGGCCTCGTTCGCCTCGGTCCCGGAGTTCGCGAAGAACACGTGGGACCCGGTGGGGGCCCCGGCCAGGGACAGCAGCTTCCCGGCGAGGGCGATCTGCTGCGGCGAGGTGAAGAAGTTGGAGACGTGGCCCAGCGTGGCCAGCTGGCGGGAGACGATCTCCACCCAGCGGGGGTGGGCGTGGCCGAGGGCGTTCACGGCGATGCCCGCCAGAAGGTCCAGGTAGTCCCGGCCGTCGGCGTCGGTGACCACCGCGCCGTGGCCGTGGGTGAGCACGAGGGAGGGGCTGCCGAAGACGCCGAGCAGCGAGTCGGAGTACTCCCCGAGCAGGGCGGTCTGCGCGGAGTAGCGGGAGGTGGCGTGCTGGGTGGCGGTCATGACGAGGCTCCGTGGTCGGGGACGAGCTGGGTTCCGATGCCGGTGTCGGTGAAGATTTCGAGCAGGCACGTGTGCGGGCTGCGCCCGTCCACGATGGACGCCCGGCGCGCCCCGCCCTCCACGGCCCGCAGGGCCGCCTCCATCTTGGGGATCATCCCCGCCTGGAGGCCCGGGAGTATGGCCCGCAGCTCCGAGACGGACAGCGAGGCGATGAGGGAGTCCCGGTCGGGCCAGTTCGCGTAGAGGCCCTCGACGTCGGTGAGCGCCACGAACTTCTCCGCGCGCAGGGCCACGGCGACCGCGGCCGCCGCGGTGTCGGCGTTGACGTTGAGGATCTCCCCGGTCGGCCGGCCGGCGTCGTCGACCTCGGGGGCCACGGAGGAGATCACCGGGATCCGCCCGGCGTCGAGGAGCTGGGTGATGGGCTCGGCGTTGACGCCGACCACCTCGCCCACGTGGCCCAGGTCCACCTCGGCGCCGTCCACCACGGTGCCCCGGCGCACCGCGCGGAAGAGCTCGGCGTCCTCCCCGGACAGCCCGACGGCGTAGGGGCCGGTGGCGTTGAGCAGGGAGACGAGCTCGCGCTGGACCTGGCCCGTGAGCACCATCCGGATCGCGTCCACGGCCTCGCGGGACGTCACCCGCAGTCCGCCGCGGAACTCGGAGGCGATGCCCAGCCGCTCCAGCATCCGGTTGATCTGCGGGCCGCCGCCGTGCACGACCACCGGCCGGACGCCGACGTGGCGCAGGAAGACCATGTCCTGGGCGAAGGCCTCGCGCAGCGGCTCGGAGACCATGGCGTTGCCCCCGTACTTGAAGACCATCACGGCGCCGGCGTAGCGCTGGATCCAGGGCAGGGCCTCCATCAGGGTGCTCGCCTTCAGCTGGGCGGTCTCGTAGCGGGTCGGGTCACTCGGGTGGGGCATGGTTCTCCTGCGCCGTGGGCGGTGGGACGGTGGGCGGTGGGCGGTGGGGCGGTCAGCTGGAGTAGGCGCTGTTCTCCTCGACGTAGTCGTGAGTGAGGTCGTTGGTCCACACGGTCGCGTCCGCGTCCCCGGCCTGGAGGTCGATCAGCACGCTGACCCGTCGGTCGGCGGCGAGGTCCACGCCCTCCCGGGGGTCCCCGATCGCCCCGTTGCGGCACACGGTCACCCCGTTGATGGTGACGTCGAGCTTGTCGGGGTCGAACGCGGCGTCGGTGGTGCCCACTGCGGACAGCACGCGCCCCCAGTTGGGGTCGTTGCCGAAGATCGCCGCCTTGAACAGGTTGGAGCGGGCCACCGAGCGGCTCACGTCCTCGGCCTGCTTCTCGGTCGCCGCGTTGACCGTGGTGATCGCGATGTCGTGGGAGGCGCCCTCGGCGTCCGTGATGAGCTGCTGCGCCAGCGAGTGGCACACGGCCGTCACCGCCTGGCTGAACTCGAACTCGTCCGGGGTGACCCCGGAGGCGCCCGAGCCGAGGAGCACCACGGTGTCGTTGGTGGACATGCAGCCGTCGGAGTCCGTGCGGTTGAAGGTGACCTTCACGGCGTCCTCGAGGGCCCACTGCAGGGCGTCCGAGGAGAGCTCGGCGTCGGTGGTGAGGACCACGAGCATCGTGGCCAGTCCGGGGGCGAGCATGCCCGCGCCCTTGGCCATTCCGCCGACCGTCCACCCGTCGCGGACGTAGGCGCCTGCTTGGACACGGAGTCGGTGGTCATGATGGCCCGGGCGGCGGCGGACCCGGACCCGTCGTCGCCGCCCAGGGCCTCGACGACCGTGGGCAGGCCGCGCTCCATCACGTCCATGGGCAGCTGGACGCCGATGAGCCCGGTCGAGCACACCACCACGTCGCCGGCCCCGACGCCGAGCGCCTCGCCCACGAGCTCGGCGGTGCGGTGGGCGGCCTGGAAGCCCTGCGGCCCGGTGCAGGCGTTGGCCCCGCCGGAGTTGAGGACCACCGCGGCGGCCCGTCCGTCGGCGGTCGCGGCCTTGGACCACTGCACGGGGGCGGCCGTGATCCGGTTGGTCGTGTAGACCGCCCCGACGTGGTGCTGCGGTCCGTCGTTGACGACGAGGGCGAGGTCGGGGCCGCCGGAGTCCTTGAACCCGGCGACGGTGCCGGCGGCGCGGAAGCCCTGGGCCGCGGTCACTCCGCGGCCGGTGTCCACCTGGAGGGTGCCGGCGGGCTGCTGGGAGGGATACGTTCTCACGGTGCGACTCCTTGGAGGTTCAGGCCGGTGTCCTCCGGCAGACCGAGGGCGAGGTTCATGGACTGGACGGCACCGCCGGCGGTGCCCTTGACGAGGTTGTCGATGACGCAGGTGACGACCACCCGGCCCGCGCGGGGGTCCAGGGCCAGCTGGAGCTGGGCGTGGTTGGAGCCGGCCACCGACTTCGTGGCCGGCCACGAGCCCTCGGGCAGGACGGTCACGAACTGCTCCGCCACGTAGGCGCCCTCCCAGGCCTCCCGCAGCTGGGCCGCCGTGACCCCCTCGGCGACGCCGGCGGTCGCGGTCGTGAGGATGCCCCGCGGCATGGGCGCCAGGGTCGGGGTGAAGGAGATCCGCACCCGCTCGCCCGCGGCCCGGGACAGGCCCTGTTCGATCTCGGGGGTGTGCCGGTGCGCCCCGCCCACCCCGTAGGGGGTCATGGAGCCCATCACCTCGGAGCCGAGCAGGTGCGGCTTGACGGCCCTGCCCGCGCCGGAGGTGCCCGAGGCGGCGACGATCACGACGTCCTCGGGCTCCAGGAGCCCGGCCGCGAAGCCCGGCCCCAGGGCCAGCAGGGCACTGGTCGGGTAGCAGCCCGGCACCGCGATGCGCGTGGCCCCGCGCAGCTGCTCGCGCTGGCGGGTGCCCTCCCCGTCGACGATCAGCTCGGGCAGCCCGTAGGGCCAGGTCCCCGCGTGGGCCGAGCCGTAGAACTGGTCCCAGTCCTCGGCGGACTCCAGCCGGTGATCGGCCCCGGCGTCGATCACCACGGTCTCCGGCGGCAGCTGCGCGGCGATCGCGGCCGAGGCACCGTGCGGCAGGGCGAGGAAGACGACGTCGTGGTCGGCGAGGTTCTCGACCGTGGTGTCGACGAGCACGCGGTCGGTCAGGGAGTGCAGGTGCGGCTGCAGCTCCCCCAGCCGCTGACCGGCGTTGGAATGGGCCCCCACGGCCCCGATCTCGATCCCCGGGTGGCCGGCGAGGATCCTGAGGACCTCTCCCCCGGCGTACCCGGATGCTCCCGACACTGCTGCGCTGAACGTCATACGGCCCACTCTAGCTCAATTTTATGCATGCTCTTCAATAATTATGCACCGTGACGGGGAGAGCACCGACAGCCTCCGGCGCGGCGTCCGGGCCGCAGGGTCGCGGCGCGGGTCACCGGGTGTCGCTCCGGCCGAGGCCGTCCGTCGCTCCCCCCGGAACGGCTCTGCCCCCGAATCTACGCTTCCCGGACGCAAACATCGATCATGACGGGCGTCCTGCCGTGCCCCCACTTGTGCTCACGCTACCCCTGCGGGACCGGCGCGGGCAGTGCCGCCAGGGACTGCGTGCCTACGATGAGGGCGTTCCGTCCGCGAAGTCCAGGAGGTACCCGTCATGGTCCGTTCCGTCATGGTCGAGCAGTCCGGAGGTCCCGGGGTCCTGTCCCTCGGCGAGCGCCCGGACCTCAAACCGGGCCCGCAGCAGCTGCTCGTCGAGACCCGCGCCGCGGGGGTGAACTTCATCGAGGTCTACCAGCGGGAGGGCGTCTACCCCGTGGAGCACCCCTTCACGCCGGGCTCCGAGGGCATGGGCGTGGTCACGGGCGTCGGCTCCGCGGTGGAGCACTTCGCCCTGGGCGACCGGGTCACCACGTCGCAGGCCACCCGGACGTACGCGGACGCCTTCCTGGTCGACGCGGACAAGGCCCTGCGGGTGCCCGCCGGGGTCTCCGACGAGGTCGCGGCGGCCCTGCCCCTGCAGGGGCTCACGGCCCACTACCTGGTCCGCTCCACCTACCCCGTGCAGGAGGGCGACGTCGCCGTGATCACCGCCGGCGCGGGCGGGGTCGGCGGTCTGGCGGTGCAGCTGCTGAGATCGCTGGGCGCCACGGTCGTCGCCCTGGTCGGCTCGCAGGACAAGGCCGAGACGGCGCGCTCGCTGGGCGCCGACCACGCGCTCGTCGGCTACGAGGGCTTCGCCGAGCGGGTCCGGGAGCTCACCGGCGGCCGCGGCGCGGACGTGGTCTACGACTCCGTGGGCAAGGACACCTTCGACGAGTCGCTCCGGGCGCTGCGCAAGCGCGGGGTGCTGGTGCTCTTCGGCGGGTCCTCCGGCCAGGTGCCCCCGTTCGACCTGCAGGGCCTGGCCCGGCACGGCTCCCTGTACGTCACCCGGCCCACGCTCAACGACTACCTGCTCGACGAGAAGGAGCGCAACTGGCGCGCCGGCGAGCTCTTCGACGCGGTGCTCGACGGCTCCCTGACCGTGCGGGTCGCGCAGACCTTCCCGCTGGCGCAGGCCCGGCAGGCCCACGAGGTGCTCCAGTCCCGGGCCGCCCAGGGCAAGCTGCTGCTGGTCCCGTGAGCGCGGCACCGATGCACCGCTACCTCGGGGCGGACGGCGCCCGGGACCCCTACACCCCGTTCGTCGGGTGCTGCGCGGCCACCGTGGAGCACTACGACCTGGACCTCGACTACGACGTCGAGGACAACGGGCTCGAGGCCCGGGCGGTCCTGACCTGCCGCGCCCTCCGGGACACGGACCGGATCGAGCTGGACCTCACCGAGCTCGCCGTGACCGACGCCCGCGTCAGCGGCGGCGGGCTCGGCGGACTGCTGGGTCCCCGCAAGGTCGGCGTGCAGCACCGGGGCAGCCGGCTCGTGCTCACCCTGCCGCGGCCGGTCGCCGCCGGGGAGTCCTTCGTGCTCACCGTGGCCTACGAGGGCTATCCGGAGTCCCTCGACGGACCGTGGGGCGAGATCGGCTGGGCCGAGCTCGACGACGGTGTGCTCGTCGCCGGGCAGCCCACCGGCTCCTCCACCTGGTTCCCGTGCGTGGACCACCCCTCGCACCGGGCGACCTACCGGGTGAGCGTGCACGCCGACGCCGACTACGAGGTCGTGGTGCACGGCGAGCTGGAGTCGGTGGCCGAGCGCGACGGCGAGCGGCACTGGGTCTACACGTCCCGGGTGCCGCTGCCGCCGTACCTGGCCACCGTGCAGATCGGGCCGTACCGGCGCAGCGAGCTCGCCGGCTCCCGGGTCCCGCAGTATCTCGTGTGCTCGAAGAAGCGGCAGAAGAAGGCCGAGAAGACCTTCGCCGATCAGGGCAGGATGCTCGAGGCCTTCACGGAGTGGTTCGGCCCCTACCCCTTCACCAGCTACACCGTGGTGGTCGTGGACGAGTCCCTCGAGGACCCGTTCGAGTGCTTCGCCTGCTCCGTGTTCGGCAAGAACCAGCTCGGCACGGACTGGGAGGAGCAGCGGCTGGTGGCCCACGAGCTGGCCCACCAGTGGTTCGGCAACAGCCTCGTGCTCGCCTCCTGGCAGGACATCTGGCTCAACGAGGGCTTCGCGTCCTACGCGGAGTGGGTCTGGTCCGAGGCCTCCGGGGACAAGCCGGCCCGCTGGCACGCGGAGAAGGCCCACCGGACCCTGTCCAAGATGCGCCAGGACCTGGTGATCGGCGATCCCGGGCAGGTGCGCCTGTTCGACGACGTGGTCTACGTGCGCGGTGCGCTGACCGTCCACGCCCTGCGCGAGGCGCTGGGCGAGGAGGCCTTCCGGGGCATGCTCCGCGGCTGGGTGGCGGCCCACCGCGACGGGTGGGTCAGCACGGCCGGCTTCCGCGAGCACCTGCGCTCCTGGGCGCCCCCGCAGCGCTGGGCCGAGCTCGACGGCCTGCTGGACGCGTGGCTGCTCCGCCCGGAGCTGCCCGCACTGTCCGCCCCCGCCCGGCGCTGACCCGTCCCGCGGCGGCCCGACACGGGACGGGCCCCCCGGACGCACCGCGTCCGGCGGGGGCCCCGTCCCGTGAGCCTGGCGGTCAGTGCCCGGCGGAGTAGAGCCGGCGGGCGTACCACACCCCGGCCACGGCCACGCCGAGACCGGCGAGGAGCAGCAGCGCGGCCCGGATCCGCTGGCCCGTGATCGTCCCGGCGGTGATGCCGTCCCCGAACTCGCCGGCCTCGGCGGTCTCGACGACCTGCAGGGTGCCGTCCTCGACGGCGAGCAGGGCGTCGGCCTCCTGGTGGAAGTGGCCCTCCCGCTCGCCGGTCTGCGTGCCGCGGAAGACGATCTCCTCCCCCGCCTCCGGGACACGCGGATCGGCGAGCCCGGAGTCGAACGGCTGCGCGGTGACCGCCTCGTCCGCGGGCAGTGCCCCCCGGTAGATGGGGTTGTACGTCTTGGTCTGCAGGTCGTTGGTCATGTCCTGGTACGTCCCGGTGATCACCCACGACCGGTCCGCGTAGCCGGCCAGTTTCCGGGAGTCGTCCCAGGCGAGGGCCCCGCTCACGGCCAGGACCAGCCCCAGGAGCAGTCCGAGCAGCCCCACCGCGGTGGGTTTCCAGGCGATCGGCCGGCGGGAGCGCCCGGGCTCCCGCTCGTCGTCGTCGAAGGCGAAGAACGCTTCCTGCCGGTCGGTGGTCTCCTCGGTCATGCTGGGCTCCTGGAACGGGGTCGGGAAAGGGGGGACGACCGCGGCGCCGGGCCGAGGTCGGGGACCCGGTGCCACAGTACCGAAGTTCCCCTCCGCCCCCGGGAACCGCGCGCGTGTGACCGGCGGGGCGTGCAACGGCGCACGGCCCGCTCCTGGGGGCGGGGAGCGGGCCGTGCGTCGGCGGGGCGGGTCAGCCGCGCAGTACGGCGCCGTGGCGCTCGGCGGCCACCGCGACGGCGGCCTCGCGGGCGGCGGAGGCCTCGTCCGCGGTCAGCGTGCGGTCCGGGGCCCGGAAGCGCAGCGCGAGGGCCACCGACTTCCGGCCCGGCTCGATCCCGGTGCCCCGGTAGACGTCGAAGACGCGGACGTCCTCGAGCAGCTCTCCCGCCCCCTCCTCCAGGGCGGCGCGCAGTGCGGCGGCGGGGACTGACTCCTCGACCACGAGCGCCACGTCCTGCGTGGCGGCCGGATAGCCGGAGATGGGGCGGGCCTGGACGACGTCGACCTCCGCGTCGATGAGCGAGCTGAGGTTCAGCTCCATCGCCACGGTGCGCGCGGGCAGGTCCTGGGCGGCCACCAGCTGCGGGTGCAGCTCGCCCGCGTAGCCCAGCGGGGTCCCGTCCGGGGCGCTGAGCACGGCCGTGCGGCCCGGGTGGAAGGCCTGGTGCGTGCCCTGCCGCACGGTCAGCTCCACGCCCAGGACCTCACCGGCGAGCCGGGCGGCGTCCAGGGCGTCCTGCCAGTCGACCGGGCGCGGGGTGACCCACGGGCTCTCGGCCGCGTCCCGGCCGGCGAAGACCGCGGCGAGGTGGCGCGGCTGGACCGGGATCCCGGTCTCCAGCTCGTCCAGCACCTCCTGGCCCGGGTGGGCCCCCAGCGGCGGCAGGGTCCGGGTGACCAGCTGCTGCACGGGCCGGAAGACGCGGCCGACCTCGTACAGGGCCAGGTCGCGGAAGCCGCGGGAGGTGTTGCGCCGCAGCACCTCGAGCAGCCCCGGCAGCAGGGAGACCCGCAGCATCCCCTGGGCCTCGCTGATCGGGTTGGCGAGCTTGACGGAGAGCACCGGGGCACCGGGCTCGGGGGCGCCCCACAGCTCGTTGTCGGCCTGGGAGACGAACGGGTAGGCGAGCACCTCGGTCAGTCCCGCGGCGGCGAGCGCGTCCGCCACGCGCTTGCGGGCCTGCTGCTCGGGGGTCAGCCCGCGGCCGGGCGGGGCCACGGGCAGGCGCGAGGGGATCGCGTCGTAGCCCACGAGCCGGGCGATCTCCTCGACGAGGTCCTCCTTGGCGAGCAGGTCCGTGCGCCACGTCGGCGGCACGACGCGCCAGCCCTCGTCGGTGGCCTGGACCTGGCCGCCGAGCTCGGTGAGGACGGAGACGACCTGCTCGGCGGTGTAGTCCACGCCCACCCGCCGTCCCGCGTAGTCCCAGGGCAGCTCGATGGGCTCGGGGGCCGTGGTCGCGTCCACGTCCGTCACCTCGGGCCCGGCGGTGCCGCCGGCCAGTTCCACGAGCAGCTCCACGGCCCGCTGGGCGGCGACCGGGGCGATCTGCGGGTCCACGCCGCGCTCGAAGCGCTTGGACGCCTCCGAGGGCAGCCGGTGCCGGCGGGTGGTGCGGGCGACGGAGACCTCGTCGAAGCGGGCCGCCTCCACGAGGACGTCGGCGGTTCCGTCGGAGACCTCGGTGGTGGCCCCGCCCATGACCCCGGCCAGGCCGATCGGCCCGGAGCCGTCCGTGATGAGCAGGTCCTCGGGGTCGAGGGTGCGCTGCTTGCCGTCGAGGGTGCCGAGGGTCTCCCCCGCGGCGGCCCGGCGCACGGTGATGCCCCCGGCCAGGGCCTGCAGGTCGTAGAAGTGCAGCGGCTGACCGAACTCGAGCATCACGTAGTTGGAGATGTCCACCGGCAGGGAGATCGAGCGGATGCCCGCCAGGCGCAGCCGCGCCGACATCCACGGGGGCGTGGGGGCGGTCGCGTCGATGCCGGTCACCGTGCGGGCGACGAAGCGGGTGCACCCGGGGTTGCCGTGGATGGGGGCGGCGTCGTCGACCGTCACGGGAAAGCCGCCCGCGGTGGGGGCGGGCACCCGCGCGGCCACGGCCTCGGCCGGGTCGGTGAAGGGCTGGTGCACGGCGTGGCAGTACTCGCGGGCCACCCCGCGCACGGAGAAGGCGTAGCCGCGGTCCGGGGTCACGTTGATCTCGGCGGCCTCGTCGTGGAGCCCGAGCAGCTCCAGCGCGTCCGTGCCGATCTCCGGGTCCAGGCCCAGCGTCGAGAGCACCAGGATGCCGTCGTGGTCCTCCCCGATCCCGAGCTCGCGCACCGAGGCGATCATGCCCGCGGACGTGTGCCCGTAGGTCTTGCGCGCCGAGATCCGGAAGTTCCCGGGCAGCACGGCGCCGGGCAGGGTCACCACGACCTTGTCCCCGACCTCGAAGTTGTGGGCCCCGCAGATCACGCCCTGCACCCCGGAGGGGTCGATGCCCTTGCCGGTCAGCGTCTGCTCCTGGCCCTCGGGCACCACGCGCACCGTGCACCAGTTGACGGTCTTGCCGTTGGAGTGGGTCTCCGGCTCCTTGGACAGCACCTGGCCCACGACGACCGGTCCGTGCAGCTCGTCCGCGGGGCGGTGGACGTCCTCCTCCTCGAGGCCGACCTGCACCAGGGTGGCCAGGACGTCCTCGGCGGTGGCGTCCGCGGGGACGGGGGCGTGCTCGCGCAGCCATGACAAAGGAACTCGCATGTCTTAGATCTCCATCCCGAAGTGCTCGCTGAAGCGGATGTCGCCCTCGACCATGTCGTGCATGTCCGGGACGTTGTTGCGGAACATCAGGGTCCGCTCGATGCCCATGCCGAACGCGAAGCCCGAGTGCACCTCGGGGTCGATGCCGGCGGCGCGCAGCACGTTGGGGTGGACCATGCCGCAGCCGCCCCACTCGATCCACCGCGGCCCGCCCTTGGCGTTCGGGTGCCACACGTCCAGCTCGGCCGAGGGCTCGGTGAACGGGAAGTAGTTGGGGCGCAGCCGGATCCGCGCCTCCGGGCCGAACATCTGCCGGGCGAAGTGCTCCAGCGTGCCCTTGAGGTCCGCCATCGACAGGCCCTTGTCCACGGCCAGGCCCTCGACCTGGTGGAAGACGGGGGTGTGCGTGGCGTCGAGCTCGTCGGTGCGGTAGGTGCGCCCGGGGACGACGACGTAGACCGGCAGGTCGCGGGTCAGCAGCGTGCGCATCTGCACCGGGGAGGTGTGCGTGCGCAGCACCAGGTGGGCCTCGGGCGGGTCCACGAAGAACGTGTCCTGCAGCTCCCGGGCGGGGTGGTCCGGCTTGAAGTTCAGGGAGTCGAAGTTGTACCACTCGGACTCGACCTCGGGCCCGTCGGCGACCTCCCAGCCCATGGCCACGAAGGTCTCGCCGATGCGCTCCATGAGGTTCGTCAGCGGGTGCCGTCCGCCCAGCTGCCGGCGGCGGCCGGCGGCGGTGACGTCCACCGCCTCCTCCACCAGGATCCGGGCGTCGCGCTCCTCCTCGAGCACCGCGGTGCGGGCGGCGATCGCCTGGTTCACGCGGCCGCGGGCCTGGCCCACGAGCTTGCCCGCGGCGGCCTTCTGCGTCTTGTCGAGCGAGCCGATCTGCCGGTTGGCCAGCGCCAGCGGGGACCGCTCCCCCGCGTGGGCGAGCCGGACCTCCTTGAGCTGGTCGAGGTCCTGGGCGTTTCCGACGGCGGTGAGAGCCGCCTCCACGGCCGCGGCGATCACCACCTCGTCCGTGGGGTCGAGCCCGGAATCAGCTAGAAAACTCATCATGGCGGCTAGTCTATCCGCATACGAGGTGCGCCTTAGGCCCGGAGGCACTAACAGGAAGAAGCGCGTACGGTGCCAACGTATGTAGCGCATAAAGTAGGAATTCGAGTATCAATTCCATCGGGCAACGATAGGACCCAATAGACGGATGCATAAAATTGAAACCCTATCGCGTATAGACGTCAAGGGAAACATATTAAAGCTCCCCGTATCAAAGCTCGCGCGCACAACAAAAATTTATAGCAATCGCCCCTATGCCTCCATGCTAGCTATGGTCGTAATAGATGAAGACATAGGAATCGACAAACTCAATTATGCAAGGGACATCGCAGGGTGGGATCACACGAGTACTGAAGAAGTGCACTGGTTACCCCAGAAAACATCCGCCATTTCCATCACTTCTTCCGCTGGCACTCACCCCCATAGCATAAGCCTGGGAAAAGTAGGGGATGCAATTCTAATTCAATTGACACCACACAAAAGCCTAACTTTTCTTGATTACGCCATACCATTGAGTCCCAGTTCAGTACTTAGCTTGATTGCAGAAGCATGCAGACGGACAGGAAGTGTAGACGCCCTGACCATCACGCCAGTATTCTGCGATCTATTGCATGTACATTCACTGCAGACGTTACAAATGCTTGAAGAAACATTAATGCGCCTCAGCGACACTCGAGATTTGCATGCGAGCCCAGGCGCCCCCACCCCCCCCTCTCTGGAAGTACCATTCTTCCAAATAAGAAGTGCCCTACTCCGGTACCTTTTTAAAATGCAGGCAGGCAACTTCATAGGACTCCATGAATCGAAAGCAATACGCGACACCATAAGTTCAATAGACGCCCTGTCCATGGCCTCCTATAATGCCCAACTATATCTTCTAAATCGGCAGTTGGAGTACGCCAACTATCAAGATAAAATACTTTCGGAAAACGAGCAAAAAAATCAGTCACGGCTAGCCAAAGCCGCCGGAGCCTTGGTATTTCCCACAATTTGGTTTGGATTCTTGGGTTCAAACTCACTTCCCGAGACAATATTTGGAATACCCTTGGACTCGGCAACGGCACTAGCACTGACCATCCTCGGCGCCGCCCTCTCGAGTCTAGTTGGAATACTGGCAATGGCAGCCCTAACTACCCCCATGTGGGGCCGAGAAAGCGACTTTCAGGGTTCCTAGTTAAGTCAAGCCAAAACTTTTGATGAGTTATTGTATGCAATTTAGGAGTGAAATTGAATTTTGACAGGATTTCTGGACTACTACCGACACTCGGCCCAGTTGAAAGACACAGCCTTTCCCCAAAGGGAAAAACCCCCATATTCACCTTGGCGGAAATTAATGAATCATTTATCCCTCCCGAGTTTTCAATGGTAAGCAAAGAAACACCGCCTGACGACATGCCACAGTTTGTCCTTCTTAGCGCTCCAGCAGCGACCGGAAAAAGTGAGATAGCCCGCCAGCTCAGCGCCAAAACGGGTAATCCCTTATGGGATTTATCAAAGTTCAACCTTGGTCACAATATATTCACCGGATCCCTGGTCCAACACTTTGGGTTCGATACAATAGCTGAATTCATGGGGCGATTAGGTGACGGCCGCGTCAGCTTGATTCTCGATGCCGCAGATGAAGCACTTGTTCGGTCGGGGATAAACAATTACGCCGCGGCCATGGAGGACCTTATTGGACTGGTCAAGTCCCAATCCGTAGACGTGCCAACAGCAGTGATTCTTGGCAGGCCCGATTCAATGCAAACCACGTCGGAGTTACTGAAATCCCACGGGGCCCACTACGAACATTATCACGTCAACTTTTTCGACGAGCCTATGAGCAGGGCTTTTGTCCAAGCTAAGGCGACATTAGGGCAACACTCTGTTTTGCCGGAGATGTCCGATTTTATGACTCGATTCTTTGAAGAGACAAAACTGAGTTTTGGAGTCACACGGTGGGAGGAGATCGATGATTTTTTGGGGTACGCCCCAGTGTTAGACGCCCTGGCTAGATTCTATATTGAAATTGACACCAACCCGCTGGCGTATCTCAATGAAACGTTGAAGGACGGAGGCAACCACCGCACATGGGGTCTGCTGTGGGATATCGTCGAAAGGATTTTGGCTCGGGAAACCAACAAATTTTCGCGCAGTTTTGCCGACAGCGACGAAGAAAAGTACGCCTATGGTGAAAAGTGTTACTCCATTTCTAACCAGATCAGGATGCTAGTATCCCCCAATCCCGCTGAAGCCGATCTCGACTTCCCGGAAACCAGCATCCCACAATGGGAAGAAGACGTTCGCGTTCAAATGCAACAACAATTCAGTGATCATCCATTTTTGTCACTGGACCCGAATCGAGATGCTCAATCCTCCCTCCAAAGGATTTGCAATGTAGCTTTCCGCGATTATATTATGGTTCGTGCTGTCTTGTCTAACCATGATGAGACGATGTATGAGGTTCTTATAGAGACGTCCACTCAAGAATTTACGCATTCTCCCTTATTCGCCAAATTCCTATTCGTTGCTCCTACTGATAGTAAACGAATATCGGAGGACGTACTGCCCCTGCTAATGGACTCTCACTTTAGCTCGCAGTTTTCGCGGACATCTCCTCTGTCCATTAGTCAGGAGTCACATTTTGGAGCCTCTGATGACCTGGCGTTCACACACAGTGACTCTATATTCGTGGCATATATGGATTTGGCCGACGGCGGCCTCGCCTCTACGACTTCAGAACTGCAGTTTGAGGGTCTGGCTTCTGGGTCTTTTCAGCTACGGTCTGGCGCATCAAATTGCTTCATTTTTCTACTTGATTACACGATTAGTTTTGGCATAGGGCGGATGGACTTCGTTTTGGGTCCACGCACGACAATCTTCTGCAAGTCTATCGAGGCGGATGCGAGTGAAATTCGAATAATTGCCGATACTCCGTTCTCAAACTTCCTTCGCACCCAGAGGATTAGTGGCAGTACTCGTGCGGTTCGAGCGCCGTTAGCCAATAGCTTCGCCATTTTCGGCACTCGCTCTGCCTACCCTTGGCATGACTACATAATCGAGCCCCGCCAAGCAGGCTCAACCTTATCTGGTTGGGTCGACCCGGAGGCGGCTGTCGGCCTTCGAGGTTTCGTTTTGTGGGCCAATAGATATGCTTCCAGCGCAGGACAGCCCTCTCGCTACAGGGCCCAACAGATTGACCATTTGCTTGCCCGGCGACGAGTAAGCGAAAGGGTGGTTAGTTTCCTAATCGACAAGGGCTATATGTCCAAACAGGGCTCGCTATACACCATTACCTTTCCATGTAATGTGAGGTCAATATTGCAGGTTGACAGTTCAGATGATACCTACCAACAGCTCATCCGCGAACTGAGCGCCTACAGCTTGTAACGCGCATTGAATGCTTGATCGGTGACAGTAAGACGACGTAATCGTTTTACTGACATGGGTCAACTGCTGATTGTCACCATAGTCAGCTTGTCGACTCGACGCGTTCCACCGAAGTACTGGCCAGCGCCAGCGGAGTTATGATGGACGATTGGAACAAGCTGTAGTGGTTTGCCGCCAACTGGCACACCGCAAAGAGAATTTGACATTGCGTCTTTAGTTCTTACGGATTCGTTGTTGCAACCAGCAGAACGCTAATGATCACTGTCCGGGGCGTGACTACCTTAAGTGGAGTCTTGTTTATCACTTATGCTGACAACTCTCGCACGTCGCATCGGGCGATTTCGTCGCTTTGGGTGGGGTTGTACGGTCAGGAGTTTCAGGTTGGAAAACTGACGGCCTTTGACGTGTACAGATAAGCGGCATTGTTGCAGGTGGGGCAAACAACTTTGCACTCGTCTTACCAAGTGTTCCGGATCGCACGAATGTATGGTTTTCTTGATCGAGCCAAATTCGTCACTAGGGCCTTAGTGATAGCCATATTTTCGGTTCCACCTTGAATTCGCGGTCCAGCCTGCCGGATGTACTTGGCGAGGTTGCTGATAGAAGGAGAGGAGGCGCTAGCGTTAGGAAGGCCTCCAGGTTAAGCGTGGCTTATCGAAGGCCCGCATTCACCACCGAGACTCCCGTGTCGCACCGCAACGCCCACACCAACATCCACGGCAGACTGCTCCTCGTCTCCCGGCACCATGCCGGAATGCCGAACTCCCGCACTTCCGAAGCCATGGAGTCTGGCGCAAGTGCATGACGCACTGGAACACTGGCTATGACGGTGAGGCCGCTTTGCAGCTCCGGTCCTATTCGGTTACACGCCACTTCAACCCTCGCCTGTCCAGGCTTGGAGCTTCGTGCGCGGACGCTGCGCGCGGCGACCTGATAAGGCCAGGACGGGATTGCCGTTGAGCTAGGTCGGCCTGCGCGCACGGTGAGTTGGGTGCCGCGTTGCTATGAGATGCCGTATAGGCCAGAGCTGCACCCGCCGACTGATGCGGTGATCCTTTTGTTGAAGGCCGACGCGGTGTGCCACTTATGCGAACGCCCCGGGGAGCTGGTGCACATGGACATGAAGGAACCCGAGCCGGTTCGCCTACGTGCGGTCGCTGGTCGACGGTTACGCACTCCTGACCTATTCGCAGATTTATGCTGATGGGACGTTCCTCGGCTGCGGAGGATTTCTAGCCCGTTCCAGTGTCTACTTCGCTGGCCATGGGATTTCCCACATCAAGGGGGATGATGACCGATAACACTCGGGCTTTTCCCCGCTCGATTTGCGGGGCGGTCGTCGGCCTCGGCACCACGCAGGTGTTCATACGCACACACTGCTATTGGCAGAATGGCAAGATCGAGCGCTGCAACGGCGGCTTGATCGGTGAGTGGGCATTTCGGCCCGTCTTTACCGGCAACGCACCGTATCCCTTGCCCCCCGGATTGAGAACTACAACTCTGAAAGACGCCACACGACATCTCGCAGACATCCACCGGTCAGCCGCCTGCGACCAAGGCCAGGACCAGCTACACCTAATCTGGGTTCATGGGCGTTCGAGAAAGTGGATCGGTCCGGCTGCGCGCGGCCTGGAACATGGCGAACCTGTCCACCCCCCTGGGGCTGCTGGTGGCCGCGCTCACGGGCACGCCCGTGGTGCGCGGGCCCGAGGGGCTGCTGCTGGGCTTCGGCTACCGGCCGCGGCTGCCCAAGGCGGGGGCGTTCACCGTGGGCAACGTGGTCCTCTTCCGGGCCGGGCCCGACGACGTCGCCGCCCGCCCGCGGCTGCTGGCCCACGAGTCCCGCCACGCCAGCCAGTACGCCCTGTGCCTGGGCCTGCCGTTCCTGCCCCTCTACGGCGCCGCCGCCGGGTGGTCGGTGCTGCGCTGCGGGCACCCGGCCCCGCACAACCCGTTCGAGGTGCGGGCGGGCCTGGCCGACGGCGGCTACCGTGTCCGGCCCCGCCGCCGGAGGAAGCGCACTCGCCCGTGACTGACCACGGTTCCCCCGAGTGACCACGGGACCGTGTGGTCACTCGGGGGTGATGTGGTCACTCGGGGAAGCCGCGGTCAGCAGGGGGCCGTGGTCGATCGGGGAACCGTGGTCGGTTGGGGATGACGTGGTCGGTTGAGGATGACGTGGTCAGTCGGGGAAGCCGTGCTCGGGCGGGGCTCTCGGCGGCCGCCCGGGCGACCGCGGCCGGACGGGGGCCGGGGCGGCCCGGAGGGTGGTGGGCGGCCGGTCAGTCGGTGAGCCGGGCGAGCAGCGCCCGCACGATCGGCAGATCGGCCGGGATCCAGGGCAGCGCCAGCGCGGCGGCGGCGTTCCCGAACGGCACCCAGCGCACGGCCAGGTGGTCCTGTCCGGCCGCGGGGACGGGCGATCCCGCCGCGAGCACACCGGTCCAGACGCGCATCGCCGCCGTCTCCTTGAGCGGCCAGCCCTGCGGGTGCGGGCCGGGCACCTCCGCCAGCAGCTCCACCTGTGCCCCCAGCTCCTCGGCGCACTCGCGGCGCAGGGCGGCCTCGCAGGTCTCGCCGGGCTCCTGCTTGCCGCCCGGGAACTCCCACAGCCCGCGCAGCCCTGCCGGATAGGCGCGCTGGGCGGCGAGGAACGCCGTGGGACGGTGCGGGTCGTCCAGCAGGGCAGCGCCCACCACCTGGGTGCGGAACGCGGCGGGCAGCGGCGCGGTCATCGGCGCGCCCGCCCGGCCCGCCGCTGCGCGCGCGCCGATGCGTAGAGGCACACGGTGGCCGCGGTGCCCACGTTGAGCGACTCCGCCCGGCCGTACACCGGCACGGCCACGCGGTGGTCGGCCAGGGCCTTCTCCTCCGCCGACAGCCCCTGGGCCTCGTTGCCGAACAGCCACACGGTGGGGCGGGCCAGGTCGTAGCCGGAGTCGTCGGCCGGGGCCCGGCGGCGCGGGCGGCGGAGAGGTCCTGGAGCCGGTCGAGGTCCACGTCGCCGCGCCCGTCGGCGGCGAGGACGCCGCAGCCGGCCGCGCGGGCGGCGCCGACCAGCTCGGGCAGGTCCGCGCCCACGGCCACGGGCAGGTGGAAGAGGGACCCGGCGGTGGACCGGACCGCCTTGGGGTTGTACACGTCCACGCTGCCGGTGCTCAGCACCAGGCGTCGGCTCCCGCGGCGTCCGCGGCGCGCAGCAGCGTGCCGGCGTTGCCCGGGTCCTGCACCCGGGCAAGGACGGCCACCAGCTGCGGGGCGGCCCGGAAGATCCCGTCCGCCGGCACGTCCAGGGACCGGCAGACGACCACGACGCCCTGCGGGCTCACCGCGTCGCTCATCGCCGCGAGCACCTCCCGGGTCACCAGGCGGAGGAACACGGCGCGGTCGGCGGCCACGCGCTCGAGCAGCCCGGTGATGTCCGGGTGCTGGGCCAGGGCGTCCTGGGTGACGTAGACGGCGTCCACGCACGGGGACTCGAGGTGCCGGGCCAGGGCCTCCCGGGCGTTCTGCGGTCCCTCGGCGAGGAACAGCCCGCGCTTGGAACGCGCGGAGCGCCCGGCCAGTCCCGCGACGTCCCGCACCCGATCGGCTCGGGGGTTGGACATCGGCCGGTCGGCCAGGCGCTCCGTGAGGTTCACAGCTCCGACGGGGTCAGGCTGCGGCTTCGCGCGGCGCGGAGGTGTCCTCCGGCAGGGCGTTCTTGGCGATCTCGACCAGCCCGGCGAAGGCCTGCGCGTCGTTGACGGCCAGCTCGGCGAGCATGCGCCGGTCGACCTCCACCTCGGCGGCCTTCAGGCCCTGGATGAAGCGGTTGTAGGTCAGGCCGTTGGCGCGGGCAGCGGCGTTGATGCGCTGGATCCACAGCCGGCGGAAGTCGCCCTTGCGCTTGCGGCGGTCGTTGTAGCTGTAGACGAACGAGTGGGTGACCTGCTCCTTCGCCTTGCGGTACAGGCGCGAGCGCTGGCCGCGGTAGCCGGAGGCCTGCTCGAGGATTTCCCGGCGCTTCTTGTGGGCGTTGACCGCCCGCTTCACACGTGCCACGTGTGTACTCCTTCACTTCGGTCCCGGCCGGTCGGCCGGGAGGTCAAATCTGTGCGGGGCGGGGAGGCGGGCTCCCCTGCGGATGCGGTGGGGGTTACTTGCCCAGCATCTTCTTGATGACCTTGGCCTCGCCCGGGGTGACGATCTGGTCGGACGCCAGGCGGCGGGTCAGGCGGGAGGACTTGTGCTCCAGGTAGTGGCGGCGGTTGGCCTGCTGGCGCTTGACCTTGCCGGTACCGGTGAGCTTGAAGCGCTTCTTCGCCCCGCTGTGGGTCTTCATCTTCGGCATGTGGGCCGTTCTCCTTGCGTCTCTTCCGGTGGTGGCCACCGGAGGGCACGACGACGTCCGTCGCACCTCAACGGTGCCCCCCGGGCACAGCCGGGACCGGCTGCGCCCACGGGGCGTTGTCAGTTCTGCTCCGCTCGTGCGGAAGGTCCTGCTGTCCGCTCAGACCCGGGGACCGGGCTTGGCGCCCGGCTTCGGGCCGGGCCGCGGAGCCTTGGGCGCCGGGCGCGGTGCCTGGGGGGCCGCGGCCTTCGGAGCCGGGGCCTTCGGAGCCGCCGGTGCCGCAGGCCGCGGCGCCGCCTCGGCGGGGGCGGCGGGCGCCGCCTCCTGCTCCGTGGCCGCGGCGGGGGCCGCCTCCTGCACCTCGGGCTCCTGCACCTCGGGCTCCGGCGCGGCCTGCTGCGCCGGCTCCTCGGTCCGGGCGGCCTGCTCGCGCAGCTCGGCCGGGAACGCGTCCCCGATCGACTGGGTCACGGGCTCGGCGGAGGAGGTGTCGACCTTCTCCTTGGCCTTGCGGTCGTTCTCGGCCCGGGCCTCCTCGCGCTGCTTCTGGCGGCGCGCCTCGGCCTTGGCCTCGGCCTTGTTCTTCAGCGGGCCCACGACCATGACCATGTTGCGCCCGTCGACCCGGGGGCTCGACTCGACCGCGCCGACCTCGGCGACGTCGTTCGCGAAGCGCTCGAGCAGGCGCACGCCCATCTCGGGGCGCTGCTGCTCACGGCCGCGGAACTGGATCATGGCCTTGACCTTGTCGCCGGCGCCGAGGAAGCGCTTGGCGTGGCCGACCTTGGTCTCGTAGTCGTGCGTGTCGATCTTGAGCCGGAACCGGACCTCCTTGAGGACCGTGTTCGTCTGGTTCTTGCGCGACTCCCGAGCCTTGACCGCGGCCTCGTACTTGTACTTGCCGAAGTCCATGAGCTTGGCCACCGGCGGCTTGGCGTTGGGCGCCACCTCGACCAGATCGAGATCCGATTCGCGGGCCAGCCTCAGTGCGTCCTCGACGCGGACGATGCCGACCTGCTCGCCTGCGGGTCCGACGAGACGGACTTCGGGGACTCGGATTCTGTCATTGATGCGTGGATCGCTGATGCCGTGCTCCTGATGTTCTGCGTGATCGCCCGGAGGCTTCCGGGGACCTCATGGTTCGGTCCGGTCCACAACGGCAAAAGCCCCCGCTGCGGTCGGCAAGCGGAGGCTCATCGGCGCACCACCCGGGGGTGGTGCACTGCGTGACGGCACCGGCACGGGGAACCCGGCGGGCCGTCGTGCGGACGATGTCGTCGCGAACCCGACGACCGTGGTCGGCGCGGGTGGGAGCTTCCTCCACTTGCACACTGCCCGCCAGTCTAGCGCATCGGCCGGGGGTTGGGGAACCGGGGCGCGGCCGGTCCCCATCCGACCCCTCACTCGTCCTCGGTCGTGTGCAGGCCGCGGTGCGCCGAGAGCAGCTCCGTCTCGGGGCGGGCGGCCACGAAGCGCTCGAGCTGGTCGAGGACGTCGACCAGGTGGGCGGAGTCCCCGGTGACGACTCCGGCCCCCACCAGGGCCCGGCGGTGCAGGTCGAGGTGACCGACCTCCGCGACGCTCACCGGGAAGCGGCGGCGCAGCTCGGCCACGAGGGGCCGCACCACCGACCGCTTGGCCTTGCGGGAGTGCACGTCCCCCAGCAGCAGGTCGAACTCGATCCACCCGATCCACACCTCGGTCCCGCCCCTCCCCGGCCGGCACCGGCCTCCCCTGCAGGATAGGCCCGGCGGGCGGGAGCGTTGTGGCAGAGTTGGACCATGACTTCCGAGAACACCTTCCGCTTCGACGACGACGCCGCCCGCTCCGGCCAGGACATCCCGCAGGAGACGGTGCAGGCCGTCGACGAGCAGATGCGCGACATCGCGGAGGTCCCCGCCATCGAGGTCATCACGACCGCCGCCGTCCACCTCATGAGCGCGGCCGCCGTGAAGTGCGGCCTGGCCGCCGGCGAGGACGCGGACGAGCTCAAGGACCTGGACGAGGCGCGCAAGCTCATCACCGCCCTGGCCGGGTTCGTCACGGCCGCCGCCCCGGAGATCGGCTCCCAGCACGCCGCCCCGCTGCGCGACGGCCTGCGCACGCTCCAGCTGGCGTTCCGCGAGGCCTCCCTCTACCCGGACGCCCCGGGGCAGGGGCCGGGCGAGAAGTTCACCGGTCCGGTGAGCTGACCGGGCTCCCGAGCACCACGTCGACGCGGGCTGATCCGAGACACCGGGTCAGCCCGCGGTCGTGAGGCGCAGCTGCATCGAGTCCACGTCCTCGGCCAGGGCCGGCTCGACGCTGAGCCGGGCCTGGAAGCGGGCGAGCACGTCGTCCACCTGCGTCCGGTCCAGCCCGGCGCGCAGGGAGAGCACGACCGCCAGCTCCGGGCCGGCTCCCCCGCCGTCGACCACCGCCCCGTCCGCGGCCCGGGCCGCGACACCGCTGCCGGGCGCGGTCCCCGCCGAGGTCACTCCGGGCAGTCCCTCGGCGCAGCGGCGCACCGCCTCGGCGACGGCCGGGCTCCGGTAGGACGGCGTCCAGGCCCGGCCCTGGGCCAGCGCCCAGAGCGCCGGCCGGCGCACCACGAAGGGCAGGTCCGCCCCGGGGTCGAGCACGAGCAGCTGGGTGCCGTCCTTGACCGCCGCGACCGCCGCCCGGCGGACGTCGGTGGCCACGGGCCGGGCCTGGGGGTGCCAGGCGGTCAGGGCCGCGGTGGACGTGAACACGGGCAGCACCGGGCGCCCGTCGGCCGCCCGCAGGGACACGAGCGCCATGTTCGCCTCCTTGTCGGCCACGTGCCCGGAGGCGGTCACGGTCGAGGAGGCCACCTCGGCCACGACCGGCACGAACACCCGGGTGCCGGCCAGGGCGGCGACCACCTGCGACTCGTCCACGGTGCCGGCCCGCAGGCCGGCGAGCGCCTCGAAGACCGCCGCGGCGGCGGCGCCGTCGTCGTCGGGGAACCGGTGGGTGTGGCTGGTGCCCTCCCCCAGGTTGCGCCCGGCCCAGGCCTGCCCGCCGGTGTCCTCCGTGCCCCCGGCGCTCGCGAGCTGGGCCTCGATGTGGGCGGGGAGCCGGCGCTCGGTCACCGCGCCGCCGGACGGCCCGCCACGTCGAGGGCCTCCCCGAGCGTGAACCGGCCCGCGTAGAGGGCCTTGCCCACGATGGCGCCCTCCACGCCGGAGGGCACGAGCGTGCGCAGGGCCGCGAGGTCGTCGAGGGAGGAGATGCCGCCGGAGGCGACCACCGGCTTGTCCGTGCGGGTGGCGACCTCCTTCAGCAGCTCGAGGTTGGGCCCTTTCAGGGTGCCGTCCTTGGTGACGTCGGTGACCACGTACCGGGCGCAGCCGTCCTCCTCGAGGCGGTCCAGGACCTCCCAGAGGTCACCGCCCTCCTCGGTCCAGCCGCGCGCGGCGAGCGTGGTGCCGCGCACGTCGAGGCCCACCGCGATGACCTCGCCGTGCTGGGCGATCACCTTCCGGGTCCACTCGGGGTTCTCGAGGGCGGCGGTGCCGAGGTTGATCCGGGCCGGGTCCAGGGACAGGGCCCGCTCCAGCGAGGCGTCGTCCCGGATGCCGCCGGACATCTCGATCTTCAGCTCGAGCTCGGCCGCGACGCGGCGCAGCACCTCGATGTTGTCCCCGCGGCCGAAGGCGGCGTCGAGGTCCACGAGGTGGATCCACTCCGCGCCGGCCTCCTGCCAGGCGAGCGCGGCCTCCAGGGGGTCGCCGTAGCCGGTCTCGGAGCCGGCCTCGCCCTGGACCAGGCGCACGGCCTGGCCGTCGGCGACGTCGACGGCGGGCAGCAGCTGCAGGCGGGGGGTCTCGCTCAGGGGCATGGGATCTCTTCCTTCTCGGGCTCCCGGACGGCGCGGGGCCGGCCGGGGCTGCTCGGGTGGTGGAGCCGCTCGGGGAGCCGCTCCGGGTCGGGGACGTGCGGGACGGGCGGGCTCAGCGGGCCTGGAACCAGGAGTACCAGCCGTAGCCGATGAGCCCGGCGGCGACCAGGGCCAGGACCACCACCGTCCAGGCCGGCATCTTCTGCCGGTGGAACGAGATGGCGCCGCCGGCGATGAAGGCGCCGAGGACCATCACGACGACGGCGGCGCTCACGCGGCGTCGTCCTCCTGCTGGAGGGTCGGGCGCCCGGCCAGGGTGTCCCCGCCCAGGGGGTCACCGGCCTTGAGGTGGTCCAGCCGCCCGGTCCGCGGGAGGGTGCCCAGCCAGTTGCGCAGCAGCTGGATGCCGGCCTCGGAGGACTTCTCCGGGTGGAACTGCGTGGCGCACAGCGCCCCGTTCTCCACGGCGGCGATGAACCGTCCCCCGTGCTCGGACCAGGTGACCTGCGGCGGCTTCATCTTCAGGATGTTCTGCGGGAAGTCCCACTCCTGCACCCCGTAGGAGTGCACGAAGTAGAAGCGCTCGTCCTCGATGCCCCGGAACAGCACCGAGTCCTCGGGCGGGTCGACGGTGTTCCAGCCCATGTGCGGGACCACGTCGGCCTTCAGCCGCTCGACGACGCCGGGCCACTCGCACATGCCCTCGGTCTCCTGACCGTGCTCGACGCCGGACTCGAAGAGGACCTGCAGGCCCACGCAGATGCCCAGCACGGGGCGCCCGCCGGCGAGGCGGCGGCCGATCAGGCGCAGGCCGTCGACGGAGCGCAGACCGTCCATGACCGCGGCGAACGCGCCGACGCCGGGCACCACGAGCCCGTCCGCGTCCAGGACGGCCTCGGGGTCGGCGCTGAGCACCACGTCGGCCCCGGCGGCCTCGAGGGCGCGCACGGCCGAGCGGACGTTGCCCGCGCCGTAGTCGAGGACCGTGACGGTGGGCCGGGCGGGGCGCTCCGGCCGGGTGGACTCCTCCGGCATGCGATCTCCTTCCGCGCTCACAGGGCGCCCTTGGTCGACGGGACGCCGCTGACCCGGGGGTCGGGCTCCACGGCCTGGCGCAGGGCGCGCGCGAGGGCCTTGAACTGGGCCTCGGCGATGTGGTGCGGGTCCCGGCCGGCCAGCAGCGTGATGTGCAGGCAGATCCCGGCGTGGTGGGCGAGGGACTCGAAGACGTGCTGGACCATCGAGCCGGTGAAGTGCCCGCCGATGAGGTGGTACTGCTGGCCCTCGGGCTCCCCGGTGTGCACCGCGTAGGGGCGGCCGGAGATGTCCACCACGGCGTTGGCCAGGGCCTCGTCCAGCGGGACGGTGGCCTCGCCGAAGCGGCGGATGCCGGCCTTGTCTCCCAGGGCCTGCCGCAGGGCGTCCCCGAGGACGATGGCCGTGTCCTCGACCGTGTGGTGGACGTCGATGTGGGTGTCGCCGGTGGCCCGGATCCGCATGTCGATGAGGGAGTGCTTCGACAGGGCGGTGAGCATGTGGTCGTAGAACGGCACCGAGGTGTCGATGTCGTTCGCGCCCGTGCCGTCGAGGTCGATCTCGACGGACACGGAGGACTCGCTCGTGCGCCGCTCCAGGGAGGCGCGGCGGGGGGCACGGGTGCCGGTGGGGCTCTGGTCGGTCATGCGGGTGGAACTCCTCGCGGGCGCGGCGCGGCCGTCGACGGGCCGCGGGGTGGCCCGGGCCGCCCCGGGCGGGCGGCGCGTCGGGCCCGGTGGTTGTCTGCCTCCATGCTATCCGGGACGGAGGGCCCCGGCTCGCGGGGCCTCAGCCGGCGGAGACGATCCGCTCCATGCTGGTCAGGAAGGCGGTGGTCTCCTCCTCCGTGCCGGCGGTGACCCGCAGGTGGCCGGGGATCCCGACGTCGCGCACCAGCACCCCGTCCTCGAGCAGCGCCTGCCACATGGCCCGGGAGTCCGGCATCCCGCCGAAGAACACGAAGTTGGAGTCCGACGCCGCCGGTGCGAGCCCGAGCCGACGCAGCTCCTCGACGATGCGGTCCCGCTGGCGCTTGATGTCCTCGACGTTGGCCAGCAGCGCCGCCGAGTGGCGCAGGGCGGCCAGGGCGGTCGCCTGGGTGACGGCCGAGAGGTGGTAGGGCAGGCGCACGAGCCGGATCGCGTCGGCGACCTCGGGAGCCGCGGCGAAGTAGCCCAGCCGGGCACCGGCGAGCGCGAAGGCCTTGCTCATGGTGCGGCTGACGATCAGGCGGGGCCGGCCCGCCAGCAGGGACAGCGCGGTGCCCGTGCCCCGGTGGGAGAACTCCGCGTAGGCCTCGTCCACGACCACGACGGCCCGGTTGGGCTCACCGGCCTCGTACACGGCCGTGACGACGTCCTCGTCCAGGGCCGTGCCCGTCGGGTTGTTGGGCGAGCAGAGGAAGACGACGTCGGGGCGGTGCCGGCGGACCTGCTCGGCCGCCGACTCCGCGGTGAGCCCGAAGTCCGCGGACCGTTCCCCCGCCACGAAACCGGTGTGCGTGCCCGCGGCCAGCAGGGGGTACATGGAGTAGGTCGGGACGAAGGTGAGCAGGGAGCGCCCGGGGCCGCCGAAGGCCTGCAGGACCTGCTGCAGGATCTCGTTGGAGCCGTTGGCCGCCCAGAGGTTCTCGGCCTCCAGCCCGTGGCCCAGGTATCCGGCGAGCTCCTCGCGCAGGGCCGTGAACTCCCGGTCCGGGTACCGGTTGAGGGTCCGGGCCGCCGCGGTGACCTCCTCCACGATCGCGGCGTGCACGTCCGCCGGGACCGGGTGGGTGTTCTCGTTGGTGTTGAGCGCCACGGCGACGTCCAGCTGCGGGGCGCCGTAGGGGGCCTTGCCGCGCAGGTCGTCGCGCAGCGGGAGGGCGTTGAGTCGGTCCAGGTTCTGCGTCACCCGAACAGTTTAGACCTGCCCGCGGCGCCCGCCCGCGGAGGGCTCGAGCGGGGTGGAGGGGTCAGTGGGCGGCGCCGAGCTCGATCAGCAGCACGCCGCCCATGATGAGCGCGATGCCCAGCACCATGAGCCGGCTCAGCGGCTCGCCGAAGAGCAGCCGGCCCGCGACCGCGGTGAGCGCCACGCCCGCCGCGGCCCAGATGCCGTAGGCCACGCCCAGCCCCAGACCCTGGCGGAGGGCGAGGGCGAGCAGCGTGAACGCGAGCAGGTAGCCGGCCAGCACGGCGGCGTACCAGCGCCGGCGGCCCTGCGCCGCGACCCGCAGGGACAGGGTGGCGGCGACCTCGGTGAGGATCGCCCCGGTCAGGTACAGCCAGGCCATCAGGCGCCGCCGTCCCCGGCTGCCCGGTGGGCGCCGACCTCCACGCAGAGCACCCCGGCGACCACCAGGCGATGCCGGCGAGCACCAGCGGGCTCAGGACCTCCCCGAAGACCAGGGCCGCCAGGAGGGCGGTGAGCGTCACGCCCGTGGCCGCCCAGATCCCGTAGGCCACGCCGACGGGCAGCCCGCGGCGCAGCACCGCCGCGAGGAACACGAACGCGGCGCTGTAGCCGGAGACGACGAGCAGGTACCAGCCGGGTGTTCCAGGGCGGCCTTCAGGGCCAGCGAGGCGGCCACCTCGCTGCAGATCGCGGCGCCCAGCAGCGGCCAGACGGTGTCCCTCCGGCTCCGGGGAGGCCGCGGGGCACCACGGGCGGACACGATGGACGGCGGGCTGCCGTGGTCGGGACGCGGACGGCGGGCTCCAGGGCTCATGCCCCGACCCTACCGACGCGGAGCACGGCGCCGGGACGGAGTGCCCGGCGGCAGGTCCGGCGTTCGGCCGGCCGGGACGGACGGCCCGTCAGGCGGCGGGGACCTCCAGGAGCTGGCCCGCGTGGAGGAGAGAGCTGTCGAGGTCGTTGAGCTCCACGATCTCGTCCATGACGTCCCGCGGGTCCCGCTCCGGGTCGGCCTGCACGGCCAGGTCCCACAGGCTCTGCCCGGGGTGCACCGTGGCCTGCTCCGTCCCGGCCCCCGTGACGGGCTCGCTGGTGGCCGTGGCCGTGGACGGGACGAGGAAGATCACGGCGAGCACGACCAGTGCCGCGGAGCCGGCCAGCACGGGCAGGCCCAGCAGCACCAGGCGACCCCGCCGGGTCAGGACCAGCGGAGCGCGGGAGGTCCCTGCCGACGGGCGGGCCCGGCGGGCCGCGCGGGCCGGGCCGCCGAGGGGCCGGGGGCGGCGCGCGACGACGGCGCTGAGGGTGGCACTGGCACTCATGACATGAACTCCTTGACGTTCCCGCACGGGGCGGGCGATCTCGAACACCGGTCCGACCGGCGGCCCGTCCGGGCCTGCATGCGATCGAACATACTTTCGAATACCGATGACCCATGTCTAGCACGCGTCTGCGAAGGCTGTCGACACCGGGTCGTACATATGTTTGAAGACACACGGCGTGTCGCCTAGGCTGGGAGCACGTTCGGGCCTCGGGCCGGCACGCGTTCCGACTTCCCCCGGCTCCCTGCTGGCTGAGACCCATCGAAGCACCCGGGTCCGACATCGGAACGGGGCCGGCGCGCACCGGAGGCACCACCAGCCGGACGCGAAAGGACGACGCTCCCATGGCTCAGCCCCCCACCCCCGAGGAGTCCCGCGCCCGGGCCGGGCGCACCGGCGGCCGCGCCCGCGGCCGGGGTCTCAGCGTGCGCCAGCGCACCATCCTCGAGGCCATCCAGCGCTCCATCGCCGAGCACGGATATCCGCCCTCGATGCGCGAGATCGGCGACCTCGTGGGCCTGGCCTCCCTCTCCAGCGTCACCCACCAGCTCTCCCAGCTCGAGAAGCTGGGCTACCTGCGCCGGGATCCGAAGCGCCCCCGGGCGATGGAGGTCCTCACGCCCCTGCAGCTGCGCGACGCGGCCGCCCCGGCGACCCCGGAGGCCCCGCACGAGCCGGCGGACGCGCCCCGCGGCCCCCGTGCCGGTGCACCGGGCGGCATGGCGGAGCTGTCCACCTCCGCGGACGTGACGATGGTGCCCCTGGTGGGCCACATCGCCGCCGGCGGGCCCATCACCGCCGAGCAGGACGTGGAGGACGTGCTGGCGCTGCCCCGCCAGCTGGTGGGCCACGGCGAGCTGTTCATGCTGCGGGTCAAGGGCGACTCCATGATCGACGCCGCCATCTGCGACGGCGACTGGGTCGTGGTCCGCCGGCAGAGCGCCGCCGACAACGGGGACATCGTGGCCGCCCTGCTCGACGACGAGGCCACGGTGAAGACCTTCCGCCAGCGCGACGGGCACACCTGGCTGCTGCCGCAGAACACCCGCTACGAGCCCATCCTCGGGGACCACGCCACGGTGATGGGCAAGGTCGTCTCGGTGCTGCGCAGCCTCTGAGAGCCGCTGTCCGGCACGCGCTGTCCGACAACCCGCTGTCCGGCGCCCGCAGCGGCACGGGGCCCGGCCGCTCGGCCGGGCCCCGTGCCGCGTCCTGACCGGGTCAGGCCGTCGCCAGGCGCGCCAGGGCCCCGAGCACCACCGAGCGGTCCGTGGTGGTCCACAGCGGCGGCAGCGACCCGCGCAGGAACCCCCCGTAGCGGGCCGTGGCGATGCGGGAGTCCAGGATCGCCACGACACCTCGGTCCCCACCGGCCCGGATGAGCCGGCCGGCGCCCTGGGCCAGCCGCACGGCCGCGTGCGTCGCGGAGACGGACATGAACCCGTTGCTCCCCGCCCGCTCGGCGGCCCGGCTGCGGGCCGTGGACAGCGGGTCGTCCGGACGCGGGAAGGGGATCCGGTCGATCATCACCAGCCGGCACGAGGCCCCCGGCACGTCGACGCCCTGCCACAGGCTCATCGTCCCGAACAGGCTCGTGGCGGGGTCGTCCGTGAACTCCTGGACGAGCCCGGCCAGCGAGGACTCCCCCTGGCAGAGGATCGGCAGGTCGGTGCGCCCGCGCAGGGCCTCCGCGGCCTCCTCCGCCGCCCGGCGGGAGGAGAACAGGCCCAGTGCCCCGCCGCGCGAGGCCTCGAGCAGGGCGAGCATCTCCTCCAGCTGGGCCTCGGTCAGGCGCCGGCCCGGCTTCTCCAGGTGCTTGGCGAGGTAAAGGATCCCCTGCCGCGGGTAGTCGAAGGGGCTGCCCACGTCCACGCCCTCCCAGCGCGGGGCGCCCTCGCCGCGGAGCCCGAGGGCCCCGGCGGCGGCGTCGAAGGAGGAGCCGACGGAGAGGGTGGCCGAGGTCAGCACCACGGTGCGGCCGTCGAAGAGGCCCTCCCGCAGGGTCCCGGCCACCGACAGCGGCGCCACGTGCAGGGTGGCCGGGTCGGTGTCCTCGGCGGGGACGTAGCCGCGGCCGGGCTCCCAGCCGCCCTGCCGCGAGATCCAGAGCACCTCGCGGGAGTCGGCGGCGGCGAGGATGCGCTCGGCCAGCTCCAGCACGTCGCTGACCCGTGAGCGGGCCATCTGCCGTCCGGCGTCCCCGTCCTTCTCACCCCCGGAGCCGCCCTTCGACTCGCTCATGACCGTGCGTGCGGCGTCCCGGACCTGGGCCACGGCCGCCGCCTGGGCGCCGTCGAGGCCCCGGTGCAGCAGTTCGGCGGGCGCGCCCAGCAGCGCGGCCTCCAGGTTGGCGGCACCGGCGGTGAGGGAGTCGGGGTTCGCGGCGGTGTGCTTGCGCGCGGAGGCCGCCGCCGCGCGCACCATGGCCGCGGAGAGCTGGCCGGTGACCGCCCCCGTGACCCGGTCCTGCAGCTCGTGGGCCTCGTCGATCACCACGACGTCGTGCTCGGGCAGGACCGTGATGCCCTCGAACGCGTTGATCGCGAGCAGGGCGTGGTTGGTGATCACGATGTCCGCCTCCCCGGCCCGCTGCTTGGCGAGCTCGGCGAAGCACTGCTCGACCAGGGGGCAGCTGCGGCCCAGGCACTCCTTGGCGGTCACGGAGACCTGGCGCCACGCCTTGTCGCTCACGCCCGGGAGCAGCTCGTCGCGGTCACCGGTGTCGGTGGCGCGCGCCCATTCCCGCAGGCGCTGGACCTCCTGGCCCAGCCGGCCGGGCTGCTCGGTGGTCTCCGGCTGCGCGGCGCCGGGGTGCGGGGCGGCGTCGGGCAGGGCGAAGAGCGCGCCGGGGTCGTCCTCGGACGGGTAGCCGCCCTCGAGCTTGTGCAGGCACGCGTAGTTGCTGCGGCCCTTGAGCAGGGCGACGTCGACCTCGTGCTCGAGCTCTCCCTCCAGGGCGGCCAGCAGGCGGGGGACGTCCCGGCCCACGATCTGAGACTGCAGGGCGAGGGTCGCGGTGGCCACGACCACCGGCTTGTCCGCGTGCTGGGCGTGGGCCACGAGCGGGGCCAGGTAGGCGAGGGACTTGCCGGTGCCGGTGCCGGCCTGGACCAGCAGGTGCCGGCCGCGGTCGAGGGCCTCCGCGACCTTGCCGGTCATCAGCCGCTGCCCGTCCCGGACCTGCCCGCCCATCGCCGTGACGGCGGTGTCGAGCAGGCCCAGGGCGTCCTGCGCCCCGGGCAGGGTCTCCGGCCGTGTGCCGGAGACGTCCTGCCCGGACTCGTCGACGAATGCTGCGGGCACCGGCTCAGGCGCTCTCGGCGCCGAAGCCGGGCGCGTCCTCCGGGGCGAACTCCGCGAGCTCGGCCGCCAGGTCCTCGCGGACCTTCACCAGCAGGTGCGTGCCCTCGGGCAGGTGCTCGGTGCGCAGGATCTCCGCGTCCCAGTCGTGCAGCCGGCTGACGACGTCGCCGCGCTGGTACGGGACCAGCAGGTCCAGCACCGTCTCGGGGCGCGGGATGGACTCGCTGATCCGCTCCCGCAGCGCGTCGAGGCCCTCCCCGGTGCGGGCGGAGACGACCACGACGTTGCGCTCGCGCTGCCGGATCCGCTCGACCACGAAGGGGTCCGCGGCGTCGACCTTGTTGAGCACGATGATCTCGGGGATGTTCTGCGCGTCGATGTCCGTGAACACCTGGCGCACGGCCCGGATCTGGCCCTCCGGGTCCGGGTGGGAGGCGTCCACCACGTGCAGGATGAGGTCTGCGTCGGCGACCTCCTCCAGCGTGGAGCGGAAGGCCTCCACGAGCTGGGTCGGCAGGGACCGCACGAAGCCGACCGTGTCCGAGAGCGTGTAGCCGATCCCGTCGGGGGTCTGCGCCCGGCGGACCGTGGGGTCCAGGGTCGCGAACAGCGCGTTCTCCACGAGCACCCCGCGTCGGTGAGCCGGTTGAGCAGCGAGGACTTGCCCGCATTGGTGTAGCCGGCGATCGCCACGGAGGGCACGGAGTTGCGGCGGCGGTTGAGCCGCTTGGTCTCCCGGGCCGGCTTCATGGCGGCGATCTCGCGGCGCAGCTTGGCCATCCGCGTGCGGATCCGGCGGCGGTCCAGCTCGATCTTGGTCTCACCGGGCCCGCGCGAGCCGATGCCCTCACCGGCGGCGGCGCGGCCACCGGCCTGGCGGGACAGGGACTCGCCCCAGCCGCGCAGGCGCGGGAGCAGGTACTCGAGCTGCGCGAGCTCGACCTGCGCCTTGCCCTCCTTGGACTTGGCGTGCTGGGCGAAGATGTCGAGGATCAGACCGGTGCGGTCGATGACCTTGACCTTGACGACGTCCTCCAGCCCGCGCCGCTGGGACGGGGCCAGCTCGGAGTCCACGATGACGGTGTCGGCGCCGGTGGCGGCCACGACGTCGCGCAGCTCCTTGGCCTTCCCGGAGCCCAGGAACGTGGCGGGGTCGGGCTTGAGCCGGCGCTGGACGATGCCGTCCAGCACCTCGGACCCGGCGGTCTCGGCGAGAGCGGCGAGCTCCCGCAGGGAGTTCTCCGCCTCCTCGAGGGTGCCCTCGGTCCAGAGACCGGCCAGGACCACGCGCTCGAGGCGCAGCTGGCGGTACTCGAGCTCCGTGACGTCCTCGAGCTCGGTGGACAGGCCCCCGACGCGGCGCAGCGCGCGGCGCTCGTCGAGGTCCTGCTGCTCGCCGTCGTGCTGCGAGTGCTCCTGGCCGCTGTCGGCCAGTTCGCGGGCGCGGCCGGTCAGGGGACCGCTCGCGGCGGACCCGGAGTCCTCGGGCCGGCGGTCGGCGCGCTCTCCGGCGTCGGCCTCCCGGGCCCGGGCCCGGGCCCGGGACAGGACGCGCTCGACGACGTCCTCGAGGTCCTGCCGGCTCAGGCCGTTGTCGGCCTCCACCGCGGGAGCCGCGGTGCTGTGGTCGGCAGGGGTGTTGTTCGACGGGGTCATGGTTCCTTTCGGAAAGGATGTGGTTGCTGGAATTCTAGTCGCGGGCTCCGACGGACGGGGCCTCGGCGGTGGAGCTGCGCGGAGCGGACCGAATCCGCGCGATCGGTAGCATGAACGTCTATGACACGGCGTTCCGACTCCCCCGATCCCACCGCCGGCCCGGCGGCCCCGAATCCGGGGACCGAGCACTACTTCTCGGAGGATCCCTCGGTGCCGGAGGTGCGCCGCCCGGTGACCGTGGCCCTGCGCGGGCGGGAGGTCGTCCTGCAGACCTCCAACGGCGTCTTCAGTCCGCGAGGTCTCGACAAGGGAACGTCCGTGCTGCTCCGAAATGTTCCCGATCCGGCCGGCGCGGAGCTGCTGGACGTCGGGTGCGGATGGGGCCCGATCGCCCTGAGCCTGGCGGAGGCCGCGCCCGGGGCCCGGGTCACGGCGGTGGACGTCAACGAGCGCTCGCTCGGGCTGACCCGTGACAACGCGGCTGCCCTGGGCCTGGGCAACGTCGAGGTGCTGCTGCCCGAGCAGGTGCCGGCGGACCGCCGCTTCGACACCATCTGGTCCAACCCGCCCATCCGGATCGGCAAGCAGCAGCTGCACGAGCTGCTCCTCCGCTGGCTGCCGCGGCTGAACCCCGGCGGGAGCGCGTGGCTGGTGGTGCAGAAGAACCTCGGTGCCGACTCGCTGCAGAAGTGGCTGGCGGCCGAGCTGGGCGGGTCCTTCCGGGTCTCCCGGCACGCCACCGACAAGGGGTTCCGCGTCCTGCGGGTCGACCGGGCGGCCTGAGCCGGCCGGAGCCGGTCCGAGCCGGGCGCGGCGGCGGGGCTCAGACGAAGGTGCCGTCGGCCACGAGCACGGCGGGGCCGGCGAGGACCACGTGCTCCGCGCCGTCCGGGGCGGGCACGAAGGTCACGGAGACGACCCCGCCGGGCACCTGCACGAGCCACTGGTCCGGAGCGGTGGGCCCGCCCCAGAACCGGGTCGCCGCCGCCGCCGCGCACGCGCCGGTGCCGCAGGACTGCGTCTCGCCCACGCCGCGCTCATGCACCCGCAGGCGGACCCGGCCCACGCCGTCGTCGTCGCCGTCGGCGGGGACGACGAACTCGACGTTCGTGCCGTCCTCGGGCTCCGGGCGCACCACCGGGGCGGTGAACAGCTCGAGCTGGTCGAGCTTCTCCCCCTCGGCGAGCGCCAAGACCGTGTGCGGGTTGCCCATCCCGATGGACAGCGCCGGGCGGGGCACCTTGAGCCCCTTCGCGGTCACGACGGCGTCCGAGCCGCGGGACCGGGCGGTCTCGCCGTCCAGGAAGCTCCAGGGGCCCATGTCCACGGCGTAGCCGGAGTCGGTGCGCGCGACGGTCTTCACCCCGGCGCGGGTGCCGATCCGCAGGACCTCGCCCTCGGGAACCTCGGCGAGACCGCGCTGGACGAGGTAGTGGACGAACACGCGCACGCCGTTGCCGCACATCTCGGCGATCGAGCCGTCGTTGTTGCGGTAGTCCATGAACCACTCGGCGTCCGGGGCGGTCTCCAGCACGGCCCGGCCCTCGGGCAGGGCCTCGCTGCGCACCGCCCGGATCAGGCCGTCGCCGCCGATGCCGCGGTGCCGGTCACAGACCAGGGACACGAGGTGGGCGTCGAGCGCGAGCTGCGCGTCCGGGTCGGTCAGCAGGACGAAGTCGTTGCCCGTGCCGTGGCCCTTCGCGAAGCTGCGCCCGCGCAGCTCCCCCCAGGGCACGGCGGCGTCCGGGGACGGGGCGGTCGGGAGGGTATCGGGCTGCGCTGAGGTCACCCGGACATGATACGCGGCCCGGCCCGTGCGCCGCGGCGGGGTCACGGCCTTCCCCGGTGCCGCCGCCGTGGCTAGCCTGGGGGCACACCGGCCGGGGTCCGGTGCAGCACGTGGGGGCGAGGACGGCCAGGTGGACGCACGAGGCAGCGACCGGGCACCGGACGCACGGAGCACGGTCCCGGGTGCGCGCCGGGGGCCCGGCCCGACCGCGGTCCTGTGGCTGCACCGCTCCGGGCGGCTGGTGACCGCGCTGCTGGCGGGCTGGGGGGTCTACCACCTCGTGCTCGAGGACGTCGACGACGGGGGACGGCTGGTGTGGGCCTTCGTGCCCGTCTGGGCGCTGTCGGCGTACGTGCTGCTCCCGTCCCTGAACCGGGTGCTCACCGGCCTCTACGTGCCCCACTACTTCATCGGGCGCGCCCGCACCGCCGACGGGCTGCTGGGCGATCCGGTCAACCTGGCGGTCACGGGCAGCCCGGAGCGGCTGGCCGCGGCCATGCGCGCGGCGGGCTGGACGGCCGCCGATCCCCTGACCCCCGCCACGGCCTGGCACATCAGCCGCGCCGCGGTGCTGCACCGCAGCTACCCGGCCGCCCCGGTCAGCCCGCTGTACGTCTTCGGCCGCCGCCAGGCGCTGGCCTTCGAGCGCGAGGTCGCGGACAGTCCCGCCCAGCGGCACCACGTGCGCTTCTGGGTCTGCCCGCCGGGTTGGCGGCTGCCGGGCGGCGCGCTCGTGGACCTGGTGGGCGCGGCGACCTTCGACCGACGGGTCGGGCTCTCCCTCTTCACGCTGCAGGTGACCCACAAGGTCGCCGCGCGCACCGACGCCGAGCGGGACCTGGTCGTCGCGGCGCTGCGCTCGGCCGGCGCCCGCGTGCACGTGCTGCGCAACTTCTCCTCCGGCTACCACGCCCGCAACGGGGGCGGGGACAGCATCGAGACCGACGGGCACCTGCCCGTCCTCGACGTGCGGGCGGCCCCGCCGGCCGAGCGCCCGGGGGTGGGCCCGATGGCCGATGAGTCGCCGGCCCGCCCGCCGCGCCGTGCCGGGCCCGCCCAGACGTACGGCCGGCTGTTCGGCGCCGGTGAGTCCACCGACCGGACCGTGTACTTCAGCGACGCCGTCTTCGCGATCGCGATGACCCTGCTGGTCCTGGAGCTCATCCTCCCCGGGGACCTCCCGCCGGAGCGGCTGGAGCCGGCGCTGCGGGCTCATCTGCCGCAGTTCCTCGCCTACGTCCTGAGCTTCGCCGTCATCGGCACGGCGTGGATGAGCCACCACCGCCGGTTCACCGTCATCCGCCGCATCGACGGGCGCCTGCAGTGGCTGAACCTGCTGTCCCTGTTCTTCATCGCCCTGCTGCCGATGCCCACGAGCCTGCTCAGCGACTACGGCGGGAGCGGCTCGCCCTGGCCGGCGGCGCTGTACGCCGCGGTGTCGGCGGCCGTTTACGCCTCGCTGAACCTGGTGTGGGCCCATGCGTGGCACGCCGGGCTGATGGCGCCCGAGGTCGACGCCGGCCTGTACCGCTACGTGCTGCGCGGGCTCCTGCCGGCGCCGGTGGTCTTCGCCCTCAGCATTCCGGTGGCGTTCTGGGACCCCGGACTCGCCGCGTGGAGCTGGCTGCTCATCGTCCCTGTCTCCGCCGCGGACGGGTGGTGGCTGCGCCGCTCCACCGCGGTCGACAGCGCCTCCGGCTAGGGGCCGGTGGGCTCGGTCCGGAACCGCTGCACGAGCCGCACCGCCCGTTCCACCGGCTCGGGTCCGGAACCGCCCAGCCAGTGCACCCGCGGGTCCGCCCGGAACCAGGTCAGCTGGCGGCGGGCGAACTGCCGGGTGGCCACCACCGTGGCCTCGGCGGCGTCCTCGGCCGAGGTGCGGCCGTCGACGACGTCGAGGAACTGCCCGTAGCCCAGGGCGCGGGAGGCGGTGCGCCCGGCGCGCAGGCCTCGCCCGGCCAGCTCGCGCACCTCGGCCTCCAGACCGGCCTCCACCATGGCCTCCACCCGCCGGGCGAGCCGGGCGTGCAGCTCCGCCCGGTCGACGTCCAGGGCCAGCTGCACCGTGGGGGCCACGTACTCCCGGCGGGGCATGAACGAGGCGAACGGGCGCCCGGTCAGCTCCCACACCTCCAGGGCGCGCACCAGCCGGCGGTCGTCGCGCACCCGGGCCGCGGACTCGGGGTCCACCCGCAGCAGGCGCTCGCGCAGCGCGCCGGCGCCCTGCGCGGCGAGCTCCCGCTCGAGCCGGGCGCGGATCCGCGGGTCCGTGCCCGGCAGCTCCAGCACGTCCAGGGCGGCCCGGACGTAGAGCCCGGAGCCGCCGACCAGGACGGGCACCCGGCCGCGGGCGCGGATCTGCGCGAAGCAGGACCGGGCCCGCTGCTGGAAGTCGGCCACCGAGGCCTCCTCGGTGACGTCCAGGACGTCGAGGAGGTGGTGGGGCACCCCGCGCCGCTCCTCGGCGGTGGCCTTGGCGGTGCCGATGTCCATGCCGCGGTAGAACTGCATCGAGTCGGCGTTGACCACCTCACCGCCCAGCCGCAGCGCCAGCTCCACGCCCAGGGCGGTCTTGCCGGTGCCCGTGGCGCCGACGACGGCGACGACCGGCGGGGCCTCGGCACTCACCGGACGGGCAGGCTCGGCATGCCCAGGCTCACGGGCCGCGGGCCGGCGCCGTCGGCGGCGGTGGCGGGCACGCCGCAGGAGTCGGCCTGGCGGCGGTCCCAGGCGTCACCGGCCCGGGAGCGCCGCAGCGCGTACTCCCCCGGTCCGCGGGGGTCGGCGATCAGGTGATAGGCGGCGGCGTCGGTCACGGTGACGGTCACGAAGTCGCCGGGCCGGGGTGCCTCCGCGCCCTCCGGCACGGAGAAGTGCACGAGCCGCTGGTCCTGGGCGCGGCCGGAGAGCCGGTGGGTCAGCCCGGACTTCTTGCCCGCCTCCGCCGTGACGAGCAGCTCGACCCGGCGCCCGACCACCCGGCGGTTCTCCTCCGCGGCGATCCGGTCCTGCAGGGCCACGAGGCGCTCGAAGCGCTCCTGCACCACGGCCTTGGGCACCTGGTCGGCCATCTCCCCCGCGGGGGTGCCGGGCCGGATCGAGTACTGGAACGTGTAGGCCGAGGAGAAGCGGGAGGCGGCCACGACGTCGAGGGTGTCCTGGAAGTCCTGCTCGGTCTCCCCCGGGAACCCCACGATGATGTCGGTGGTGATCGCGGCCTGCGGGATCCGCTCGCGCACTGTGTCGAGGATGTCGAGGAAGCGCCGGGAGCGGTACGAGCGGCGCATCCGCCGGAGCACGCGGTCCGAGCCGGACTGCAGCGGCATGTGCAGCTGGGGCATCACGTTGGGGGTCTCGGCCATGGCGTCGATGACGTCGTCGGTGAAGGCCGCCGGGTGCGGGCTGGTGAAGCGCACCCGTTCCAGGCCCTCGATCCGCCCGCAGGCGCGCAGCAGCTTGGCGAAGGCGCCGCGGTCCCCGAACTCCACGCCGTAGGAGTTCACGTTCTGCCCGAGCAGGGTGACCTCCACGGCGCCGTCGTCCACCAGCGCCTGCACCTCGGCGAGGACGTCGCCCGGCCGCCGGTCGCGCTCCTTGCCGCGCAGCGAGGGCACGATGCAGAACGTGCAGGTGTTGTTGCAGCCCACGGAGATCGACACCCAGCCCGAGTAGGCGCTGTCCCGCTTGGTCGGCAGCGTCGAGGGGAAGACCTCGAGGGCGTCGAGGATCTCGAGCTGGGCCTCGGCGTTGTGCCGGGAGCGCTCCAGCAGGGCCGGCAGCGAGCCGATGTTGTGCGTGCCGAAGACGACGTCCACCCACGGGGCCTTCTCCAGGATCGTGTCCTGGTCCTTCTGGGCCAGGCAGCCGCCCACCGCGATCTGCAGGTCCTTGTTGCGCTTCTTGGCCGGGACGAGCTGGCCGAGGTTGCCGTAGAGCTTGTTGTCGGCGTTCTCGCGCACCGCGCAGGTGTTGAAGACCACGAGGTCCGGCTCGCCGCCCGCGGCCGGGACGTAGCCGGCGGCCTCGAGCAGACCGGTGATCCGCTCGGAGTCGTGGACGTTCATCTGGCATCCGAAGGTGCGCACCTCGTAGGAGCGCGGGGCGGGGGCGGCGGAGGACGCGGTCGGGTCCGAGGGCGGGGCGGCAGGGGTCGGGATCACCGGGCAATTGTACGGGCCGAAGGCCGTGCCCGTCCCGTCCGGACCGGGGACACCGCGGCGCGCAGCAGGCGGACGTCCCGCCGCCCCGGGCACGCTGCCCGTCTCCCGGGTCAGGGGGTGTCCGGGTAGGCCTCGGTCACGTCGTCGTCCGCCGCGGCGCCGGTGCGGGCCTCGAGCTCCTCCTGGACGACGGCGAAGGCCAGTCCCGGGGCGTAGCCCTTGCGCCCGAGCATCCCCACCAGCCGGCGCACCGCCCGGTCCCGCTCCGTGCGGTCCGACAGGTCGAGTCCCGCGGGCAGCTTCCGGCGCACCAGCTCCGCGGCGTCGGCCCGCTCGTCCTCGTCGGTGCGCTGCTCCAGCGCCGCCTCGGCGAGCTCGCCCGAGACGCCGCGGGTGGCCAGCTCCCGGCGGATCGCGGAGCGGGCCAGTTTGCGGGAGCCCGCGCGGGAGCGGACGTAGAGCTCCGCGTACTGGGCGTCGTCGACGAGGCCGACCTCCTCGAAGCGGTCCAGCACCTCACGGGCCGTGTCCTCCGGGACGTTGCGGTCGGCGAGCTTGTCCTCGAGCTGCCGGCGGCTCTTGGCCGAGGCCGTGAGCTGGCGCAGCACGATCGCGCGGGCGACCTCGCGCGGATCGGGCTCCGGGTCCTGGGCGGCGGACGCCGGCGCGCCGGGCCTCCGGCCCGCGGTGGCGGGCGGAGGACCGGCGCGCCGGCGTGCGTACGGGCTCTCGGTCACGGACCCGCTCAGAAGGCCGGGCCGCCGATCTCGGAGGGCAGCCCGGCGACCGGCGACTCCTCCTCGACCTCCGCGGCGCTCTCGGGCTCGGCGACGATCCCGAGCTTGACCAGGATCCGGCGCTCGATCTCCTCCGCCAGCTCCGGGTTGTCCTTCAGGAACCGGCGGGCGTTCTCCTTGCCCTGTCCGAGCTGGTCGCCCTCGTAGGTGAACCAGGCCCCGGACTTCTTGACGATGCCGTGCTCCACGCCCATGTCGATGAGCCCGCCCTCGGTGGAGATGCCCTCCCCGTAGAGGATGTCGAACTCGGCCTGCTTGAAGGGCGGGGCCATCTTGTTCTTGACGATCTTGGCGCGGGTGCGGTTGCCCACCGGGTTCGCTCCGTCCTTGAGCGTCTCGATGCGGCGCACGTCCACGCGCACCGAGGCGTAGAACTTCAGCGCCTTGCCACCGGTGGTGGTCTCGGGGCTGCCGAAGAACACGCCGATCTTCTCGCGCAGCTGGTTGATGAAGATCGCGGTGGTGTTCGAGTGCGAGAGCCGCCCGGTGATCTTGCGCAGCGCCTGGCTCATCAGCCGTGCCTGGAGACCCACGTGGCTGTCGCCCATCTCGCCCTCGATCTCGGCCTTGGGCACCAGGGCCGCCACCGAGTCGATCACGATGATGTCGATGGACCCGGAGCCCACCAGCATGTCCATGATCTCGAGGGCCTGCTCACCGGTGTCCGGCTGCGAGACGAGCAGGCTGTCGGTGTCCACGCCCAGCTTCTCGGCGTAGGCGGGGTCCAGGGCGTGCTCGGCGTCGATGAAGGCGGCGATCCCGCCGGCCTTCTGCACGTTGGCCACCGCGTGCAGCGCCACGGTGGTCTTGCCGGAGGACTCCGGGCCGTAGATCTCCACGACGCGCCCGCGGGGGAACCCGCCGATGCCCAGCGCGACGTCCATGGCGATGGAGCCGGTGGGGATGGTCTCGATCTTGGTGGCCGGGCGGTCGCCCAGGCGCATCACCGAGCCCTTGCCGTAGTTCTTGTCGATCTGCGCGAGGACGGTCTCGAGAGCCTTCTCGCGGTCGCTGCCGAACTGCTGGTCGGCGCTCTGTTTGTTGCCCTTGGCTGCCATGGTTCACCTCGTGGTCGGGGGGTTCCGCCGGTGCGGCCGGAACCGTTCGTGCTGGTCGTTTCGTGTTCCACGGTATCGCCGCGGTCGGACACCCTAAGGCCTCCGCACCGGGCCTGGGGACGCCCACCGGCCGGCGGCCCGGGCGGGAGCGGGTTGTGCAGTCCACGCTGCGGTGTCGAATATACCTTCGAACCTTCCCGGGGTCCACGGGCGCGCCGGGACCGGGGCCGGTCAGCTCCGCGGGGGCCGGTCCGCGCCCCACCAGCGCGACTCCGGCACGTCCTGCGCCCGGCACAGGGCGAACCACACGGTGCGGGGGTCCACCCCGTCCTCGATGGCCTCCGCGGCCGTGCGGTGACCAAGCTCCCCGAGCACCAGGTCCCGGGCCAGGACCTTGCTGTAGCCCGCTCCGAACTCGTCGGCCATCAGCTCCCAGAAGCTGCTGAGCCTCATGCGCGTCCTCCTCGGTGGTGCTGCGGCCTGCTGGTCCGCGGTGCGTGGTCCGTGTCGTTCCCCGTCGTCGTGCGATGTCCCCGACGCCCGGGGTCCGTCGCGGTGCTGCCGGCAGGGCGGCCGGGCGGGCACATGCCGGAGGGCCCGGCGGTCCTCGGACCGACGAGCCCTCCGGGACGTCGTGGTGGGCGGGATGCCGCCCGGGTGCTCAGCGGGCGCCGGCCGCGGCGGCCTCGCCGCCGTTGACGCGCCCGAACTCCCGCGAGTACTGCTCGGTCAGGTCGCTGGGCACCGTGTCCGGGACCAGGAGGCCCTCGGCGTAGGCCAGCCGGTCCGCGACCTCGCGCAGCATCTGGGACATCGGGATGTCGAGGGCGGTGCAGATCGAGGCGAGCAGCTCCGAGGAGGCCTCCTTCTGCCCGCGCTCCACCTCGCTCAGGTAGCCGAGAGAGACGCGGGCGCTGTGCGAGACCTCCCGGAGGGTGCGCCCCTGACGCTGACGGACGTTGCGGAGAACCTCACCGATCTCCTGGCGGAGTACACCCATCTTCATGTCCTTCGTCTCGGTACCGCTGTGCTCGTCCAGGCCCACGTCCTTCCAACGGACGACACCATTGACGGACACGGGTTGCTTCGTCATGTGAATCGCTTGTCTCCTCATGTGTGCGGCAGTGTCACCGCCTGCTGCGGACGGTGTCCCCGGCGCCGGCCGGTCGACATCTTGACTTCGAACGGCTCAACTCGAGCCTGCGATCATTGCTAACCACGCTGACGGTTCCATTCTTCCCCGCCGACCGCACTTTTTCACTGGGAGTTGTCTGGGAGCAGGATGGCGGCGGTGAGCCGCTCCAGGGCCGCGGCGACGGTGGCCGCCCGGATGGCCGCGCGGTCGCCCGCGGCCTGCAGCTCCAGTGCGGTCGCGCCCCGGGGGCCGGCCAGGCCGAGGTAGACCGTGCCGACCGGGCGGCCGTCGTGCGGCTCCGGGCCGGCGACGCCGGTGGTGGCCACGGCCCAGTCCGTGCCCAGCACCCGGCGGGCGCCCTCGGCCATGGCCGCCGCGACGTCGGGGTCCACGGAGCCGCGCTCGGCCAGCAGCGCCGCCGGGACGCCGAGGACCTCGGTCTTGACCCTGTTGGAGTAGGACACGACCGCGCCCTCGAAGCAGCCCGAGGCCCCGGGGACGTCGACCACCGCGGCGGCCAGCGCGCCCCCGGTCAGCGACTCGGCGGTGCCGATGGTCAGGCCCCGCCGGACGGCCGCCTCGACGAGCGCGCCGGCGGCCGGCGCCGCGCCGCTCACGCCGGGTTCCGCCCGGCCGGCGAGCGGCGGCGCAGCTGCACGGCCTTGACCACGTAGTCCACGCCGGTCACCACGGTGACCACCAGCGCGGCGCCCATGACGGTCCAGCCCAGCCACGGCCACCAGGCACCCACCAGCGGCGCCAGGGGCAGGAGCAGCAGCAGCAGCGCGACGGTCTGCAGGACCGTCTTGAGCTTCCCGCCCTTGGAGGCGGCCATCACCCCGTAGCGGATCACGACGAAGCGCAGGACCGTGATGCCCCACTCGCGCACGAGGATCACCACGGTGACCCACCACCACAGCTCCCCCAGCATCGAGAGCACCACGAAGGCGGCCCCGGTCAGCAGCTTGTCCGCGATCGGATCGGCGATCTTGCCGAAGCTCGTGATCAGCCCGCGGGCCCGGGCGATGTCACCGTCGAGCTTGTCGGTGTACATGGCCACGGCGAACACCGCGAGGGCGGCCCACCGCATGGCCGCGGAGTCCTCCCCCTGGGTGCCGCCCGCCCACAGGAACCAGACGAAGAAGGGCACCAGCACGATGCGCAGGGCGGTGAGCGCATTGGGCAGGTTGACGTTGGAGGCCGGGTCCGCGGGGCTCATCGGGTGCTCGCTTCCTGGTGGTGGTGGTCGGTCGGCTCAGCGGCCGGTGAGCTGCCAGGCGTCCTCGGAGCCCTCGGGGTCCTCGGCGCCGTCGTGGTGGTCGACCGCGGTGGCCGCCAGCGAGGCCTCGACCGGGTCCTCCCCGTAGTCGACGGATCCGCCGGTCCCGCCGGCCGGCGCCGGCGGCTCCTCGCCGCGGAGCACGGCCAGGGTCGCGGCGAGGTCGTCCGGCTTGACGAGCACGTCCCGGGCCTTGGAGCCCTCGGAGGGTCCGACGACGCCCCGGGACTCCAGCAGGTCCATGAGCCGGCCGGCCTTGGCGAAGCCACCCGCAGCTTGCGCTGCAGCATGGAGGTGGAGCCGAACTGCGTGGTCACCACGAGCTCGGTGGCCTGCAGGAGCACGTCGAGGTCGTCCCCGATGTCCTCGTCGATGGCCTTCTTGGGGGCCTCCTGGACGACGTCCTCCCGGTAGTGGGCCTTCATCTGGCCCTTGACGTGGTCCACGACCTCGTGGATCTCCGACTCCGAGACCCACGCCCCCTGCACGCGCATGGGCTTGGAGGCGCCCATGGGCAGGAAGAGGGCGTCGCCCTGGCCGATGAGCTTCTCGGCGCCGGGCTGGTCCAGCACCACCCGGGAGTCGGTGACCGAGGAGGTGGCGAACGCCATCCGGGAGGGCACGTTGGCCTTGATCAGTCCGGTGACCACGTCCACGGAGGGCCGCTGGGTCGCGAGGACCAGGTGGATCCCGGCCGCGCGGGCGAGCTGGGTGATCCGCACGATCGCGTCCTCGACGTCGCGCGGGGCGACCATCATGAGGTCGGCGAGCTCGTCCACGATCACGAGCAGGTACGGATAGGGCCGGATCACCCGCTTGGAGCCGGGCTCGGGCTGGACCTTGCCGTTGCGCACGGCCTTGTTGAAGTCGTCGACGTGCTTGTAGCCGTAGTGAGAGAGGTCGTCGTAGCGGGCGTCCATCTCGCGCACGACCCACTGCAGCGCCTCGGCGGCCTTCTTGGGGTTGGTGATGATGGGGGTGATCAGGTGCGGGACGCCCTCGTAGGCGGTCAGCTCGACGCGCTTGGGGTCGACCATGACCATCCGCACCTCGTCGGGGGTGGCGCGCATCAGCAGGGAGACGATCATCGAGTTCACGAAACTCGACTTGCCCGCGCCGGTGGCGCCGGCCACGAGCAGGTGCGGCATCTTCGCGAGGTTGGCCACCACGTAGCCGCCCTCCACGTCCTTGCCCACGCCCATGACCATGGGGTGCTCGGTCTTGCGGGCGTTGTGCGAGCGCAGGACGTCGCCGAGGGACACCGTCTCGCGGTCGGTGTTGGGGATCTCGATCCCGATCGCGGAGCGGCCCGGGATCGGGGAGAGGATGCGGACGTCGGCGGAGGCCACCGCGTAGGCGATGTTCTTCGACAGCGCCGTGACCCGCTCCACCTTCGTGCCGGAGCCGAGCTCGATCTCGTACCGGGTGACGGTGGGCCCGCGGGAGAAGCCCGTGACCACGGCGTCGACGTTGAACTGCTCCAGGACGCTGGTCAGGGCGGCGACCACGGCGTCGTTGGCCTCGGAGCGCTCCTTGGGCGGCGGGCCCTGCACGAGCGCCCCGGGCGTGGGCAGGGAGTAGGCGATGTCCCCCTCGAGCTTGAGCTGCTCCGCCCGGGCCGGGATGGGGGCCTCGGGGGTGTGCGTGCGGGCGGTGACGGAGGTCGAGCCCGCCGGGGCGGGCTCGACGTCCTCGAGCGCCGGGGAACCGGAGCCGGCGGCCGTGTCCGCGGCCGGCTCGAGGCCCTGCTCCCGGCGCAGCTTCGTGGCGGCGAGCTGCTCCTGGGTGGGACGCTTCTGCCCCGGGCGCGGGCCGGCCGCCGGCTGCGGCGCCTGCTCGGCGGGGGCCGGTGCCCCGGACGGTTCCGCGGCGTCGGCGGCCCCTGCGGCGGCGGCCTTCCGCCGGGCGGCGCGGGCGGAGTCGACGTCGAAGACGCGGGTGGGGGCGTCTCCCCCGGACCGCTCCTGGTCGACGACGGCCCGTTCGAAGGCCTCGTCCCCGCGGTAGCCGTCGAGGGCGCGCCGCTCGGCCTCGGCCTCCTTGCGCTCGCGGCGCTTCTGCCGCCGGGTCTTGCCCGCCTCGGCGCGCGCGTGGTGCTCGTCCAGGTAGGAGCGGTCGTGGTCCGCGGAGGACAGGTCGGTCGCGGAGACGGGCCCGTCCTGGCCCATCAGCCGCCAGTAGCCCTGCTTGAGCCGGGGTCCGATGAGGTTCACGGGGGTGGCGGTGATCACGAGCACGGACAGGAACAGGACGGCGACGAACACCGCCCCGGCCCCCACCGGGGTGACGAGGGCGCTGAGCGGGTCGGCGGCGAGGAACCCGACGGTGCCCCCGGCGGTGCCCAGGGCCCCGGGGCCGTCGCTCATCGAGGGGCGGCCCAGGAACAGGTGGGCCAGGCCCGAGCCGGCCACCACCGCGGCGCCCAGGCCGATGGCGATCCGGTTGTTGGCGGAGGTCTCCTCCGGGTGCCGGAAGCGGCGCAGGGCGAAGCCGGCGAGGGGCAGGGGCAGGACCAGGGCCATCCAGCCGAAGGTGCCGGCGAGCACCTGGTGGACCACGGCGGCGGGCACGGCGATCCAGGCGGCCGGGGCGGCGGGCAGGTTCCACCACTCGACGGCGGCGCTGAGCAGCCCGAGCAGCAGCAGGAACAGCGCCCCGCCGTCCCGCAGCCGCTCGGCGGGCACGTCGGTGCGCAGGGTGCCCATCCGGCGCACCGCGCCGCCGACCACGTGGGCGACGGCCGTCCAGGCGCCCCCGATCACGCGGGCGCACCACAGCAGGGCGGCGCCGAGGGCGTGCAGCGCCCCCGGCGAGCTGTCGGCCGGGCGCGCGGAGGAGCCCCGCGCCGCGGTGGCGGGGCGGGAGGAGCTTTTCCGGCTGGTTCCCGACGACCGCGCGGAAGACGTGCTGTTCTTGCCACGCGACGTCGAGGCGCCCTTGCGGGCAGGGGAAGTACGAGTCGCCATGCTCCCAGGGTAGACCACGGCCTCCCCCCGCCCGCGGTGCCGCACGGGCGGAGGAGGCGGGGTGGTCAGGCCTCGATGACCACCGGGACGATCATGGGCTTGCGGCGCAGCTTGCGGCTGACCCAGGAGCCGATCGTGCGGCGCACCACCTGCTGGAGCTGCTGGGTGGTGTGGTTCTTGCCCGAGTGGTTGATCGCGTCCTCGAGGGCGGCGGTGATCTTCGGCTTGATGTCCTCGAAGACCTGGTCGTCCTCGGCCACGCCCCGGGCGTGCACGTCGGGGCCGGAGACCACCTTGCCGGTGTCGCGGTTGACCACGGTGATCACCGAGATGAAGCCCTCCTCGGCCAGCACCAGGCGGTCCTTGAGGTCGGCGTCGGTGATGGTGCCCACGGAGGAGCCGTCCACGTAGACGTCCCCGCACTCCACCTGCCCGGTGATCCGGACCTGGCCGGCGGTCATGTCCACCACGGTGCCGTTCTCGGCCAGCAGCACGTGGTCGGTCGGGACGCCCGTCTCCTCGGCGAGCTTGCCGTTGGCGATGAGGTGGCGGACCTCGCCGTGCACCGGCATGACGTACTCGGGCTCGATGATGTTGTAGCAGTACAGCAGCTCCCCGGCGGCGGCGTGCCCGGAGACGTGGACCTTGGCGTTGCTCTTGTGCACGACGTTCGCGCCCAGGCGCATGAGCCCGTTGATGATCCGGAACACGGAGTTCTCGTTGCCCGGGATCAGGGAGGACGCGAGGATCACGGTGTCCCCCTCGGTGAGCTGGACCTTGTGGTCCCCGTTGGCCATCCGCGACAGCGCGGCCATCGGCTCGCCCTGCGAGCCGGTGCACATGATGACCAGCTGGGAGTCGGCGTGGTCCTCGATCTTCTTCTGGTCCACCAGGGTGTTCGGCGGGACTTCGAGGTAGCCGAGCTTCTCGGCGATGGTCATGTTGCGGACCATGGAGCGGCCCATGAAGACGACCTTGCGCCCGTGCTCGGCGGCGGCGTCGAGCACCTGCTGCACCCGGTGGACGTGGGAGGAGAAGGACGCCACGACCACGCGCTTGGGGGCCCGGCCGATCACGTCGGCCAGGACCGGGCCGATGTGCTTCTCCGTGGGCGTGAAGCCGGGGACCTCGGCGTTGGTGGAGTCGGTGAGGAACAGGTCGACGCCCTCCTCGCCCAGCCGGGCGAAGTGTCGGAGGTCGGTGATCCGGCCGTCCAGGGGCAGCTGGTCCATCTTGAAGTCGCCGGTGTGCAGCACCGTGCCGGCCCGGGTGCGCAGGAACACGGCCAGCGCATCGGGGATGGAGTGGTTGACGGCGACGAACTCGACCTCGAACTCGCCGAGCCGTTCGACCTGCCCCTCCCGCACCGCCATGGTGTAGGGCTTGATGCGGTGCTCCTGCAGCTTCGCCTCGATGAGCGCGAGCGTGAGCTGGGAGCCGATGACGGGGATGTCCGGCCGGCGCTTGAGCAGGTAGGGCACGGCGCCGATGTGGTCCTCGTGCCCGTGCGTGAGCACCACGGCCACGACGTCGTCGAGCCGGTCGATGATGTAGTTGATGTCCGGGAGGATCAGGTCCACGCCGGGCTGGGTCTCCTCGGGGAAGAGGACCCCGCAGTCGACCACGAGCAGCTGCCCGTTGATCTCGAACACCGTCATGTTTCTGCCGACCTCGCCCAGCCCGCCCAGGGGGACGACGCGCAGCGCGTCCTTGCCGAGGGCGGGGGGAGCGGACAGGTCAGTGTGCCATTGGGTCATGGAACTCTTTCGTCATTCGATGGTGCCGGAGACGATCGAGCCCTCCAGATCCGCGCGGATCAGGGCGGCCTCGGCCTCCGTGGGTGGGACGTGCGGGAGCCGCACGGTGTTGTGCGGCAGCTTGCCCTGCCACATGAGGATCGTCTTGGCCGCCACGGCGCCGGGCGCGCGGGTCATGGTGGCGCGGACCACGGGCTCGAGGTCCAGGTTGAGGCGCTGGGCCGTGCCCAGGTCGCCGGCGCGCACGGCGTCGATGAGCCGGCGGTACTCCGCGGTGGCCACGTGCGTGGTGACGCCCACCAGGCCGGCCGCGCCGAGGGACATCCACGGCAGGGTCAGCCCGTCGTCGCCGGAGTAGTAGAGCAGGTCCGTCTCGGCCAGCACCCGGGTGGCGGCGAGCAGGTCCGCCTTGGCGTCCTTGACGGCCACGATGTTGGGGTGGCCCGCGAGGGAGATCAGGGTCTCGGTGGCGATGGGGATGCCGGTGCGGCCGGGGATGTCGTAGAGCATGATCGGCAGGTCCACGGAGTCGGCGAGGCTGCGGAAGTGCGCCTCGACCCCGGCCTGGGTGGGCTTGTTGTAGTACGGGGTGACGATGAGCAGCCCGTCCATGCCGATCTGCTCGGCCGCCCGGGAGAGGTAGCGGGAGTGCTCGGTGTCGTTGGAGCCGGTGCCGGCCAGCAGCGGCACGCGGGAGCCCACGGCGTCCTTGACCGCGCGGAACACGGAGAGGTTCTCCTCGTCGGTCATGGTCGAGTACTCGCCCGTGGTGCCGCAGACCACCAGGCCGTCGCAGCCGTCGTCGACGAGCCGCGACGCCACGGCCGCGGTGCCCTCCAGGTCCACGGAGCCGTCCTCGGCGAAGACGGTGATCATCGCGGTGAGCAGCGTCCCGAACAGGGGCTTGTCCGGGGTGGTGGGGCGGTCGGCGGAGGAGGACGTGGCGAAGTCAGTCATGGGCCCCAGGCTACCGTCTCCGCGCCGGGGTCCGCGCCGGGGCGGGTGGTCCCGGGGCCGCCGAGGGGGCAGGTCGCGACGGCCACGGCTCAGTCCAGGCCCTCGCCGGCCGGTCCGGCGGCCTCCACGTTGCGGGCCGGGCGCCCCTGGGACAGGGCCACGGCGTCGCGCATCGCGGAGCGGGCGCGGCGGCGGTCCCCGGCGTCGGCGTAGGCCAGGGAGAGCCGGTACCAGTTGCGCCAGTCCCCGGGGTCCTCCTCGGTCTGGGCCCGGCGGACGTGGAACCGCTCGTCGGCGGCCGCGCGCACGATCCGCCCGCCCGGAGTGCGCGGCAGGTCGTCCGCGGGCAGCCCGCCCTCCGCCTCCAGGGTGCGGCCGAGCTGCTCGGTGCGGACGCCGAAGAGGACCTCGCGCACCAGCGCCCACACGCCCACGGCCGGCAGCACCAGCAGGGCGAGGCCGAAGGCCTTGGGGATCCAGCCCTCGGTGCCCATCAGCAGGACCGCGCGGTGCAGGCTCAGGACGAGGTAGACGACGAGCAGGGCGGTCATGGCCGCGGCCAGCGCCTTCGCCCGGCTCGTCGACTCCAGCAGCGTGAAGACCCCGGCGAAGACGAGCACCGCGAGGATCCACAGCTTCGAGCCGTCCGGGATCGGCAACAGCCACAGGGTCACGGCGCCCGCCGCGAGCAGCACCCAGCCCCAGACGCGCATCGAGCTCATCGGGTCACAGCTCCAGGTCGAGGTAGCCCTCGAGGCCGTGCGTGAGCCCCGGGTGGGAGCCGACCTCGCGCACGCCGAGGACCACGCCGGTCATGAAGGAGATCCGGTCGAAGGAGTCGTGCCGGATGGTGAGCTGCTCCCCGACGCCGCCGAGCAGCGTCTCCTGGTGGGCCACCAGTCCGCGCAGGCGCACGGAGTGCACCCGGACGTCGTCGACGAGCGCCCCGCGCGCGCCGGCCGGTCGTGCTCGGTGCGTCGGGCGACGGCGCCGTCCCGGCGGCCCGCCGGGCCTCGCCGACGAGGGCCGCGGTGCGCGCGGCGGTGCCGGAGGGGGCGTCGACCTTGTCCGGGTGGTGCAGCTCCACGATCTCCACCGACTCGAAGAACCGGGCGGCCTGGGCGGAGAAGCGCATCGCCAGCACCGCCCCGACCGAGAAGTTGGGGGCGATCAGCACGCCCACCCCGGGGTGCTCGGCCAGGAGCGCCCCGAGCCGGTCCAGCCGCTCGGCGTCCCAGCCGGTCGTGCCGACCACGCAGTGCATGCCGTGCTCCACGGCGAAGCGGACGTTGGTCTCCGTGGCGGAGGGGACGGTGAGGTCGACCACGACCTCGGCGCCGGCGGCGACCAGGGCCTGCAGGGAGTCCTCCCGGCCGAGCTCGGCGACGAGCTGCAGGCCGTCGGCGCGGCGCACCGCCTGGACGGCCTCGCTGCCCATCCGGCCGCGGGCGCCGAGGACGGCGACCCGGAGCTCGGCGGGGACGGACGCCGCGGCGTCGGTGGTCTCGGGGGCGGTGCTCTCGGTCATGGCTCCAACTCTAGGCGACGAGGGGTGGGCGGGGACGGCGGTCAGCGGCGGGAGGGCGCCACGATGGTGGTGACGACGGGGCCCTCGGCCAGCCAGCCGGCGAGCTCCCGGACCTGCTCGGGGGTCACCGAGCGCACCCGGTCCAGCGACTCGTCGATGTCGAGGAACTCCCCCGACTTCAGTTCCGCCGAGCCCAGCCGCGACATCCGCGAGCCGGTGTCCTCCAGGGCGAGCACGGTGCCGCCGCCGAGCTGGCCGACGACCTTGCGCAGCTCGTCGGCGCCGATCCCGTCCGCGGCGAGGGTCTCGAGCCCGCCGGTCATCAGCGCCACGACCTCGTCGGTGCGCGCCGGCAGGCACCCGGCGTACATCCCGAAGTAGCCCGCGTCCGAGTACGCCCCGGAGAAGGAGAAGGTGCTGTAGGCCAGCCCGCGCTTCTCCCGGATCTCCTGGAACAGGCGGGAGGACATCCCGCCGCCCAGCGCGGCGTTGAGCACGGTCATCGCGAAGCGGCGCTCGTCGCCGGCCACGATCCCGGGCCGGCCCACGAGCACGTTGGTCTGCTCCACGGGCCGCTCCAGGAAGTGCTCGCCCCACTCGGGGACCAGCGGGGCGGGGGTGCGCACGCGCCGGGCGACCGGGGCGGCGGGTGCGGACGGGTCCCAGCCCGCGCGGCCGAGGGCCTCCGCGACGAGGGCCACCACCACGTCGTGCTCCAGCCCGCCCGCGGCCGTGACCACGAGGCCCTCGGGCCGGTAGTGCCGCCGGTAGTGCTCGAGCACCGCGTCGCGGGGCACGGCCAGGATCTCCTCCGGCGTGCCGCCGATGGGACGGCCCAGCGGGTGGTCGCCCAGCACCCGCTGGGTGAACTCCTCGAAGGCGACGTCCTCGGGATCGTCCTTGTCCATGGCCAGCTCCTCGAGGATCACCCCCCGCTCCCGTTCGAGCTCCTCCGGGTCGAGGACGGCCGAGGTGACCATGTCGGTGATCACGTCGATGGACATCGGCAGGTCCTCGGCGAGCACCCGGGCGTAGTAGCAGGTGTGCTCCTTGGCCGTGGCCGCGTTGGACTCCCCGCCCACCTCGTCGAAGGCCTCGGCGATCTGCAGCGCGGAGCGCCGGGTGGTGCCCTTGAACAGCAGGTGCTCCAGGAAGTGGGTGGAGCCCAGCCGCCCGGGCTGCTCGTCGCGGGAGCCGACGCCCACCCAGAAGCCGACGGTCACGGCGCGCTGGGCCGGCATCCGCTCGGTGAGCACGCGGGTGCCGCACGGCAGCACGGTGCGCCGCACCACGTTGCCGCCCTCGCCCTCGTGCAGGGTGTGCGTGAACCCCCCGGCCGCGGCGGTCAGCGCCCCGGCGGTGGTGGTCGGTGAACTGCTCAGGACCGCCGAGAGGCGGGCGCCCGGTCCCGGGGTGGTCCCCGAGCCGCGGTCGCCCGCCTCCAGCGGCAGATCGACTGCCGTCATCCAGATGTGCTGCTTTCTGTGCTCGTGCTCTGCTGCGCGCGGGAGTGTCCCGGCTCAGACCTCGGAGGCCGCGTCGTCCTCGGCGAAGACGTTGGGCTCCTCGGCGACCACCGGGGCCAGCGACAGCTTGCCGCGGTCGTCGACCTTGGTGATCTCCACCTGGACCTTCTGGCCCACGCCGAGGACGTCCTCGACGTCGGTGACGCGCTTGCCCTCGTTGAGCTTGCGCAGCTCCGAGATGTGCAGCAGGCCGTCCTTGCCGGGGGTCAGGGAGACGAAGGCGCCGAAGGTCGTGGTCTTCACCACGGTGCCCAGGTAGCGCTCGCCGACCTCGGGGACCTGCGGGTTGGCGATCGCGTTGATCGCCGCGCGGGCCGCCTCGGCCGAGGGGCCGTCGGTGGCGCCGATGTAGACGGTGCCGTCGTCCTCGATCGAGATGTCGGTGCCGGTGTCCTCCTGGATCTGGTTGATCATCTTGCCCTTGGGGCCGATGACCTCGCCGATCTTGGAGACGGGCACCGACACGGAGATCACGCGCGGGGCGAACTCGCTCATCTCGTCCGGCTGGTCGATGGCGGCGTTGAGCACCCCGAGGATGTGCAGGCGGGCCTCGCGGGCCTGGGTGAGGGCCGCGTCCAGGACGGAGGAGGGGATGCCGTCCAGCTTCGTGTCGAGCTGGATCGCGGTGACGAACTCGGCGGTGCCGGCGACCTTGAAGTCCATGTCGCCCAGCGCGTCCTCGGCGCCCAGGATGTCGGTCAGCGCGGCGTAGCGGGTCTCCCCGTCCACCTCGTCCGAGACCAGGCCCATGGCGATGCCGGCCACCGGGGCGCGCAGCGGCACGCCGGCGTTGAGCAGCGACAGGGTCGAGGCGCACACGGAGCCCATCGACGTGGAGCCGTTGGACCCCAGCGCCTCCGAGACCTGGCGGATGGCGTAGGGGAACTCCTCGCGGGAGGGCAGCACCGGGGTGATGGCCCGCTCGGCCAGCGCGCCGTGGCCGATCTCGCGGCGCTTCGGGGAGCCCACGCGGCCGGTCTCGCCGGTGGAGTACGGCGGGAAGTTGTAGTGGTGCACGTAGCGCTTGTGCTTGACCGGGGACAGCGAGTCGATCTGCTGCTCCATCTTGAGCATGTTCAGCGTGGTGACGCCCATGATCTGGGTCTCCCCGCGCTCGAAGATCGCCGAGCCGTGGACCCGGGGCAGGACCTCGACCTCGGCGGTGAGCTGGCGGATGTCCGTCAGGCCGCGGCCGTCGATGCGCACCTGCTCGGTGAGGATCCGCTGGCGCACGGTCTGCTTGGTCAGGGCCTGGTAGGCGCCGTTGACCTCGTCCTTGCGGTCCGCGAAGGGCTTGCCCTCCCCGGTCAGCTCCGCGAGGGTCGACTGGTGCAGCTCGTCGGTCGCGGCCTCGCGCTCCTGCTTGCCGGCGATCGAGTAGACCTCGGCGAGCCGGGTGCCGGCGGTGGCCGCCACGGCCTCCTTGACGTCGTCGCCGAAGCCGCCGAAGCGCGGCAGCTCCATGTCGGGCTTGCCGGCGCGGGCCTTGAGGTCGGCCTGGGCGTCGCACAGGGCCTTGATGGCGGGCTTGGCGGCCTCGAGGCCCTGGGCCACGAGCTCCTCGGTGGGGGCCGTGGCGCCGTTGCTCTTGATCAGGTTCCAGGAGTTGTCGGTGGCCTCGGCCTCGACCATCATGATCGCGACGTCCTCGGTGCCGTCCTTGCCGGTGACGACCCGGCCGGCCACGGCCATGTCGAACACGGCGTTCTCGAGCTGGGAGTGCTTCGGGAAGGCCACCCACTGGTGCTGGCCGTTCTCCCCGGCCATGAGAGCCATGCGCACGCCGCCGACCGGGCCCTGGAAGGGCATGCCGGACAGGGTCGTGGACATCGACGCGGCGTTGATCGCCACGGTGTTGTAGATTTCGTCCGGGTTGATGGACAGGATCGTCACGACGACCTGGACCTCGTTGCGGATGCCCTTGCCGAAGGCCGGGCGCAGCGGGCGGTCGATGAGCCGGCAGGTGAGGATCGCGTCCGTGGAGGGGCGGCCCTCGCGGCGGAAGAACGAGCCGGGGATGCGCCCGGCGGCGTACATGCGCTCCTCGACGTCGACCGTCAGGGGGAAGAAGTCGAAGCCCTCGCGGGGGGACTTGCCCACCGTGGTGGCGGAGAGCATGGTGGTGTCCTCGTCGATGGAGACGAGGGTGGAGCCGGCGGCCTGCTTGGCGAGGCGGCCGGTCTCGAAGCGCACGACGCGCTTTCCGTAGGAGCCGTTGTCGATGACGGCTTCGGCGTACTGGATCTCGGGACCCTCCAAGGGTCACCTCCGTTTCGTGTCGGCGGGGCGGCCCGCGCGCCACCCGGTCTTCGATCGAGATCCACGGACCGCCGGGGCCCGCAGGGGCCGTCCGGTTTCCGGAGATCACTACCGAGGACCGCGAATGATCGGCGCGGTGGCCCCGTCTGGGGTTCGGTGGTGCTGCAGTGTGCGGTGGTGCTCACCCGTCCGGGACGGACGGGGGTGGTGCTCGGCGGCGCCCTCCCGGGGGCCGGGGGGACGCCGCCGGGTGCCGACTAGCGGCGCAGGCCGAGGCGCTCGATGAGCGTGCGGTAGCGCGTGATGTCGGTGTCGCGCAGGTAGGTCAGCATGCGACGACGACGACCGACCAGGGCCATCAGGCCGCGGCGGGTGTGGTGGTCGTGCTTGTGCTGCTTCAGGTGCTCCGTCAGATCGGCGATCCGGCGGGTCAGGACCGCGATCTGCACCTCGGGCGAACCGGTGTCGCCCTCGTGGGTGGCGAAGTCCTGGATGATCTGCTGCTTGACGGCGGCGTCGAGTGCCACGTGTAACTCCGTTCGAGTCAGTACCGTGCGGCCCGGTCGGCGGGTTCGCCGCCGGGTCCCGGGAGCTCCCGGGGGTCCGACAACCACGGACTGCAGTCGGACCGCCGTCAAGTCTACCGGACGCGCGCAGATCACCCCAGCGGGGCGGCCCGCGGCGCGCTGGGCTGGGTGCTCCCGGGGCCGTGGGCCAAGATGGGAGGGACACCACGACCAGGGCCCGAGCGCGCTCGGGCACGGAGCACAGGAGCAGCCCGTGAGCAAGGACACCCAGGAGGGCCGGGGCCTCGAGCCCGCCGGCCGCACGCACACCATGCGGGACGGCCGGCGCATCCCCGCGATCGGTCTGGGGACCTACCCCATGGACGACGCCGAGGCGGAGGCGAACGTCGCCGAGGCGCTGATGCGCGGCTACCGGATGGTCGACACGGCCGTGAACTACGGCAACGAGACCGGGGTGGGCCGCGGGGTCGCCGCCTCCGGCGTGCCCCGCGGCGAGCTGTTCCTGACCACGAAGCTGCCGGGCCGGGACCACGGCACCGACGCCGTGCGCCGCTCCCTCGACGGGTCGCTGCGGCGGCTGGGCACCGACCACGTGGACCTTTACCTCATCCACTGGCCGAACCCGTCGGTGGACCGCTACGTGGAGACGTGGCGGACCATGCTGGAGCTGCAGGAGGAGGGCCTGGTCCGCTCGGTGGGGGTGTCCAACTTCACCCCGGCGCACATCCGCCGGCTGGTGGCGGAGACCGGGACGACCCCGGCCGTGAACCAGGTCGAGCTGCATCCGCAGTACCAGCAGGAGCGGCTGCGGGAGTTCCACGAGGAGCACCGCATCGTCACGCAGGCCTGGTCCCCGCTGGGCCGCAAGACGGACGTCCTCCAGCACGAGTGGATCGCGCGGATCGCCCGGCGGACCGGGCGCACCCCGGCGCAGGTCGTGCTGCGCTGGCACCTGCAGTCCCGGACCGTGCCGATCCCGAAGACCTCCGACACCCGGCGGATGGCCGAGAACCTGGACGTCTTCGACTGGGAGCTGGACGAGGAGCAGATGCAGCGGCTGCAGATGCTGCACACCGGGATCAGCGGCTCGGGCTTCGACCCGAACACGCACGAGGAGATGTAGCGCCGGGCCGCCGGGGGCTCAGCCCTCGGCGGCCAGGATCCGCCGGGTGCGGGCCACGTCGTCGTCCATCTGTGCCACGAGCTTGTCGACGCCCTCGTAGGCGACCATCCCGCGCAGCCGCTCCACGAACTCGACGACCACGTCCTGGCCGTAGAGGTCGAAGTCCTCGACCCGCTCCGCGGGGCGGTCGATGACGTGGGCCTCCACCTGGCGCGGGACGTTCTCGAACGTGGGGTTGGAGCCCACGGAGATCGCGGTGGGCCAGCGGGTGCCGTGGGCGTCGACCAGCCACCCGGCGTAGACGCCGTCCGCGGGGACGAACCCGGCGGTCTCCGGGGACAGGTTGGCCGTGGGGTAGCCCAGCTCCCGTCCCCGGGCCGCCCCGTGCACGACCTCCCCGCGCACCCGGTGGTTGCGCCCGAGCAGCCGGGCGGCGGCGCGCACGTCCCCGGCCTGCAGGCAGGAGCGGATCCACGTCGACGAGCAGCGGCGCTCCCCCGACGGGGCGTGCCGGGTGTCCTCGCCGTCCAGCGGGTCGAGCAGGTCGTCGACCACCCGGACCTCGAAGCCGTGGCGCTCCCCCAGCTCCCGCAGCGTGTCGATGTTGCCGGAGTTGCCGCGGCCCAGGCGGGTGTCGGAGCCCACCACCAGGCAGCGGGCGCCGAGCGGCCCGACCAGGGTGCCCAGCACGAACTCCTCGGTGGTCTGCTCGGCGAACTCCAGGGTGTACCGCAGCACGAGCACCGCGTCCGCCCCGGTCTGCTCGAGGGCGTCGAGCTTGTCCTCGGTGCCCATGATCAGCCCGGGCGAGCTGTCGGGCCGGTGCACCTGGGCCGGGTGCGGGTCGAACGTCACCACCACCGAGGCCCAGCCGCGCTCGCGGGCGGAGCTGACGAGCTGGGACATCACCTGCTGGTGGCCCCGGTGGACGCCGTCGAAGTTGCCGAGGGTGACCACCGACGGGCCGAAGCCCGGGGGGACGTCAGAGAGATCTCGCCAGCGGAACACGGTTCTCCTCGCAGGATCGGGACAGGCAGGAACGGGACGGGACGGGCCGGGGGGTCGAGGCGCGGGGGCGCCGGGCGGGGGCGGGCCGTCCCAGGCGGTGGCGGGGGGTGCGGGGGTCGTCGGCCCCGAGGGTGAGGATCCAGGCGTCGACGGAGGCGCCGCGCTGCTCCATGAACCCGTCGATGCGCACCGGCGACCGGAAGCCCAGCTTCCACGCGAGCTTGCGGCTGGCCCAGTTGGGGACCTTCGCCATCCAGTAAGCATAGGTCAGTCCCAGGTGCTCGAAGCCGTGGTCGAGCAGCAGCCGGCAGGCGGCCTCGGCGGCCCCGGTGCCCCGGGCGTGCGGGCCGAAGTTGAGCCCGACGTCGGCGGTGGTGCCGCGCAGCGCGTTGAACCCCACGGTCCCGTAGAGGCGGTCGGTCGCGGCGTCGGCGGCGGCCCAGTTGTACTCGCGGCCCGCACGCCAGGCCTCGGGGACGAAGTGCTCGACGTACCAGCGGGCGTCGGACTCCGTGTAGCCCAGCGGCACGGTGGTGAACTCGGCGGCCGCCGGATCGGCGCAGTTGCGGGTCAGCTGCGGGACGTCGCGCTCGTCGAGCCGGCGCAGGACCACGGTCCCGTCGGTGAGGACCGGGACGTCGTAGTCTCCGGCGCCGTCGGGGCGTGCGGGCATGGGTGTGGTCCTTTCGGGAGGGTGCGGCGCGGGGCGCTCCGGCCCGCGCACGAGCCTACCCGCTGCGGGCGCCGCCCGGCGCGGGGAGGCCGGGCTCCCCCGGCGGCGGGTTCAGGCGCCGGGAACTGCGGCCCGGGGCCGGGAGCGCCACAGCCACGCGAAACCGACCAGGGGCAGGACCAGCGGTACGTAGCCGTAGCCCTGGCCGAAGTGCGACCACACGCTGGCCTTCGGGAACAGCTCGGGGGCGAGCACCGAGAGCAGCCCCACGCCGAGCACCCCGCACAGCTCGACCAGCACGGCCGCCACGGCCACGCGGTGCCAGCGGGCACCGGGCCGGGCGAGGGCCACGGTGGCCAGCACGTACACCGCCGCGGCGAAGGCGGAGAGCAGGTACGGCAGCGGGGCGGCGCCGAAGTCGGTGAGGATCTGGTACAGGGACCGCACCCCGGCCGAGAGCGAGAACACCGCGTAGACCACCACGACCAGACGGCCGAAGCCCGAGGACTTCCGGTCGGCGCGCCCGCCGCCGCGCCGGGGACCGAAACGCTGCTGCAGGCGGGTGCGCCCGGGGTCGGGGTGGTGGGTCATCGGGCGGTCTCCTGGTCGGGCGGGGCGGACGGCCGGCGGGGGCTCACTGGTAGTACCAGATGAAGTTCATGCGGTAGACCATGATCGCCACCACGGGCCCCGCGGCGGCGAGCACGTAGTTGGACCAGGCCGAGCGCTCCACCAGCGACCACACGAAGGTCCCGGCGGGGATGAGCAGCGCGGTCAGCAGGTAGCCCCAGTACTCCAGCGCCGAGCCGGTGGGTGCGGGGCCCACCAGGTGCATGACGACCGAGCCCACCGCGTAGGCCAGGAGGAAGGCCTCCAGCAGCAGCACGGAGCCCTGGGTCCAGTCGTCGGGCCGCCGGCCCCGCAGGGCCTGCACCGCGCACACCAGGAAGGACGCCCCGCCGAGCAGGACCGCGGCCCAGAACCAGCCGTCGTAGCCCCACAGCATCAGCGGTCCCGCCCCCGCTCCGCGGGCGGCCCGGGGGTCTCGGGAAACCGTTCCCCGGGCAGGAACACGAGCACGGGCTTGGCCGTGCGGGCACCGCGCTCGCCCCGGTCGCGGAGCAGGGCGACGAGCCGTCCGTCCGGGGCCAGCCCGGCGGTCACCGCCTCGTTGTCGAGGGGGCCCTCCGCCGGGTCCCCCGCGGACGGCCCGATCCGGCGCCCGTCGGCGAGGTCGCCCGCCTCGGCGGCCGTGAGCCGGCGGACGGGGAAGAGCCCTGCGGCGGCCTGCTCCAGGGTGGTCACGGGCAGGGGGCGGCCCGCGGCGACGTCGGCGGCGAGCTCGTCCAGGGTGGAGGCGTGCTCGAGCGTCAGCGCGCCCACGCGGGTGCGGCGCAGGGCGGTGAGGTGCCCGCCGACCCCCAGGGCCTCGCCGAGGTCCCGCGCCAGGGCGCGCACGTAGGTGCCGGTGCTGCAGGAGACGGTGGCCTCGACGTCGAGGACCGGCCGGCCGGCGTCGTCGTGGGTCCGCGTGATCCGGTGCACGTCGAAGGCGGAGACCGTCACGGGGCGGGCGGCGAGCTCCACGTCCTGCCCGGCGCGCACCTGGGCGTAGGCCCGCCGGCCGTCGACCTTGATGGCGCTGACCTTGGCCGGGACCTGCTGGAGGGCACCGGTGAGCCGGGCGACCGCCGCGGTGACGGCCTCGTCGGTGAGCGCCTCGACGTCGGCGGGCTCGGCCACGGCGACCAGCTCGCCCTCGGCGTCGTCGGTCACCGTCGCCTGCCCCAGCCGCAGGGTGGTCTCGTAGGTCTTGTCCTGGCCGACCACCCAGGTCAGCAGGCGGGTGGCCTTCTCGACGCCCACCACCAGCACCCCGGTGGCCATGGGGTCCAGGGTGCCGGCGTGGCCGACCTTCCGGGTGCCGGCGAGCCGGCGCATCCGGGCGACGACGTCGTGGCTGGTCCAGCCGGCGGGCTTGTCCACGACCACGAGCCCGGACACCGTCGGCAGGGACGGGTCCGGGCTCGGGACGTCGTGCGGGGCGCGGGCCATCGGTCCGGTGCCTGCCGCGCTCAGCGGGACGGGGAGGACTCGTCGTCCTCCTCGGCGGGCCGGCGGTAGGGGTCCTCCCCCGCCGCCCAGGTGGCCGAGGCGGCCTGCGCGGCGACCTCGGCGTCCTTCTCCTTGGCGGCGCGCAGCACCTCCTCCAGGTGGGAGGCGTTCACGGGGATCTCGTCCGGGACGAACGTGAGGGTCGGGGTGAGGCGGGCTGTGATGTTGCGGCCGACCTCGCTTCGCAGGACGCCCTTGGCGGACTCCAGGGCCGCGCGGGTGCTCTCCTGCTCCTCGGCGGTGCCGAATACCGTGTAGTACAGCGTCGCGTGCTGCAGGTCGTTGGTCACCCGGGCGTCCGTGATGGTCACGAAGCCGAGCCGGGGGTCCTTGACCCGGCGCTCGAGCGCCTGGGCGACGACCACCTTGATCCGGTCGGCGAGTCGGGCGGCGCGTGCTGCGTCAGCCATGGTGGGTGCTCCTCGGTTGTTCGACGGTGCGTCCGTCCGGCAGTGCCGTCGTCCGTCAGTGCCGTCGTTCGTCAGTGCTGTCGTTCGGGGGTGCTGCGGTTGGGATGTGCTGTGGTGCACACGGTGGCGGCGGCACGGACGGGCACCGGGCCCGTCCGTGCCGCCGCGGCGGCCCCGCGCACGGGGCGCGGGGCCGGGGACGGGTCAGGCGCGCGGCTTCTCGCGCATCTCCCACGTCTCGATGAGGTCGCCCTCGCGGATGTCGTTGAAGGAGCCGAGCCCGATACCGCACTCGTAGCCCTCGCGGACCTCGGTCGCGTCGTCCTTGAACCGGCGCAGCGAGTCGATGGTGAGGTTCTCGGCCACGACGCTGCCGTCCCGGACCAGCCGGGCCTTGGAGTTCCGGCGGATGGTGCCCTTGGTGATGTAGGCACCGGCGATGTTGCCCCACTTGGAGGAGCGGTACACCTCGCGGATCTCGGCGGTGCCGAGCTCCACCTCCTCGTACTCCGGCTTGAGCATGCCCTTGAGCGCGCTCTCGACGTCGTCGATGGCGTTGTAGATCACCGAGTAGAACTTCATCTCGACGCCCTCGCGGTCGGCCAGTTCCGTCACGCGCTCGGCGGGGCGGACGTTGAAGCCGATGATGATGGCGTTGTCCACGGTCGCCAGGTTGACGTCGTTCTGGGTGATCGCGCCCACGCCGCGGTGGATGACGCGCAGCTGGACCTCCTCGCCCACGTCGATCTTCAGCAGCGAGTCCTCCAGCGCCTCGACGGCACCGGACACGTCGCCCTTGATGATGAGGTTGAGCGTGTCGATCTTGCCCGCGGCCACGGCCTCGTCGAAGGACTCCAGCGTGATCCGCTTGCGGCGCTTGGCGAGCAGCGCGTTGCGGTCCGCCGCCTGCCGCTTCTCGGCGATCTGGCGCGCGGTGCGCTCCTCCGGGGTGGACAGGAACGTGTCACCGGCGCGGGGCACCGAGTCCAGGCCGAGGACCTGCACCGGCCGCGAGGGACCGGCCTGCTCGACCGACTTGCCGTTCTCGTCGAACATGGCGCGCACGCGGCCGTACGCGGCGCCGGCGACGATCGCGTCGCCGACGCGCAGCGTGCCGGACTGCACGAGCACGGTCGAGACCGCACCGCGGCCCTTGTCCAGGTTCGCCTCGATGGCCACGCCGCGGGCGTCCTTGTTGGGGTTCGCCTGCAGCTCGAGCGCGCCGTCCGCGGTCAGCACGATCGCGTCCAGCAGGTCGTCGATGTTCAGGTCCTGGCGGGCCGAGACGTCGACGAACATGGTGTCGCCGCCGTACTCCTCCGGGACCAGGCCGTACTCGGTGAGCTGACCGCGGATCTTGTCCGGGTTCGCCTCGGGCTTGTCGATCTTGTTGACCGCCACCACGATCGGCACACCGGCGGCCTGGGCGTGGTTGAGCGCCTCGACCGTCTGCGGCATGACGCCGTCGTCCGCGGCGACCACGAGCACGGCGATGTCCGTCACCTGGGCACCACGGGCACGCATGGCGGTGAACGCCTCGTGACCCGGGGTGTCGATGAAGGTGATCTGCCGCTCCTGGCCGTCCACCTCGGTCTCGATCTGGTAGGCGCCGATGTGCTGGGTGATGCCGCCGGCCTCCCCCTCGATCACCTTGGTGTTGCGGATCGCGTCGAGCAGGCGGGTCTTGCCGTGGTCGACGTGGCCCATGACGGTCACGACCGGCGGGCGCGCCTCCAGCACGTCCTCGCCCTCGGCCGCGGCCTCGGCCTCCAGGTCGATGTCGAAGGACTCGAAGAGCTCGCGCTCCTCGTCCTCCGGGGAGACGACCTGGATCTTGTACCCGAGCTCGGCGCCCAGCAGCTGGAAGGTGTCCTCGTCGAGGGACTGCGTCTGGGTGGCCATCTCGCCGAGGTGGATGAGCACTGTGACGAGGGAGGCCGGGTTCGCGTTGATCTTCTCGGCGAAGTCCGTCAGGGACGCGCCGCGGCGCAGGCGCACGACCGTGGTGCCGTCACCGTGGGGCACGGAGACGCCACCGACGGACGGGGCCTTCATCTGCTCGAGCTCCTGGCGCTTCGCCCGCTTCGACTTGCGCTGCTTGCCGCGCGCACCGCCGCGCCCGAAGGCGCCTGGTGCCGGCGCGGCC
>NZ_MKJW01000021.1:1849-4480 GCF_001942375.1 Kocuria sp. CNJ-770 | reverse complement strand
TCACCGACGGCTCGCTGCGCGAAATCCATTGACCCACGGCCAAGACTGGCAATTGGTGCCGCAACAGACATAGCGGAGACGCCCGACAGCCTTCCTGGCCCAAATGATCGTCCAGTTGAAGAAGTATCGGCAATAGGTAGCGGACAACTCACTCCCCGCCAGAATCTTTCAGCGATGGCAGGCATGGGGGCACTTCCCACCGGTGACCCTCACACCTCATCGTGACCGGTTCAAGCACTCATGGACGCTCATCGAAGCGCAGGAGAACCCCAGACCTGGCTCAGCTGGGGAGAGCTGTCGGCAGTTCCCGGATCCGCCGGTAGAAGGTGGCCCTGGACATCCCGAGGTCTCGGGCGACCTGGGTGACTGGCTCCCCGGACTCGATGAGCCGGAGAGCGTTGCGGATCTGGGAGTCGGTGAAGGTCTGGCGGCGACCACCGAGGTCCTTGCCGGCGGCCCGGCGCTTGGCCACGGAGTCGGTGATCCGCTCACGCTTGATCTCCAGCTCCATCTGCGCCAGGGCGGCCATCACAGTGAAGACCATCGAGCCCATCGGGGTGTGGGTATCCACGTCTCCCCCACCCAAGTTGAGTACCCGCAGCCCGGCACCTCTGCCCCGCAACGCCTCGGCGAAGGCCAGCATGTTCTGCGTCGACCGCCCCAACCGGTCCAGCGTGGTGATCACCAATGTGTCCCCCTCCTCGAGCGCCGCCACGGCCTTGTCGAACTGCGGACGCGAAGCACGGCCTCCAGACACTCCATGATCGACGTAGAGGTCATCGCGCCGCACGCCCGCATTCCGCAGGTCATGCACTTGGCGGTCGGCGTCCTGCTGCCGCGTCGACACTCGGGCGTACCCGATGAGCTTCCCCATGTCTACCTCATCTGTCTCGCAACTAACGTTGAGTATCCGATTCTAGGGGTACGGATAAAGCACATAGATGCGAGACGCGCGGAACCGCGGAAACATGCGGGCGCAAATTTCCCGGACGAGACGTCTCGCATCCCTTGCCTTCCAAGACACCGCATCAATAAGGCTGTGGGATGGGATATGCATGCGGTGCAATGAATACGATGCATACTGCGCTCTACATCCGTTGGCTACAGGAGGAATCATGGGATTTGAGGTGTTCGACAAGAGGATGACTCCGCTAGCGAAGGCGCCCAGCGTGACCATTCAGAAGCGGGGTGTGATCTCGCTGAACAAGGCCGCCCACGACCTGGTGGACAACGCCGAGACGGTGGAGCTGCTCTACGACCGCGACCGACGAGTCATGGCACTGCGCGCCGCTGATGACTCCTCCCCACACGCCTACGCGGTGCGCAACGGCTCCAAGCGCGGGCCCGGTCAGGCCATCGTCTCCGCCACCGCCTTCACCGCCCACTACGGGATCGACACCACCGCCACGCGGCGATGGAAGCCCTTCGTGGAGGACGGCATGCTCTGTGTGGACCTCACCACTGAGGGCACCGTCATCACCGGCAACCGCACCAAGACCCGGCCTCCTATCGAGGGGGAAAAACCGGTGGAGGACATCGACGCCACCGCTTCCCAGGAGGACCCGGCCGGCGATGACACCACCACCGACGACTCCTGACCACCCGGACCCCAGCACCACCCTGTTCTACGACCCCCTCACCCGAAAGGACCCCCCACCCATGGCCCAGAAAGTCGAAATCCACCTCGAGGACGACCTCGACGGCGGCCCCGCCGAGCACACACTCACCTTCGCCCTCGATGGCAAGGACTACGAGATCGACCTCTCCGACGCCAACGCCGAGAAGCTGCGCGAGGCACTGCGCCCCTTCGTGGCAGCCGCCCGCAAAGCCCCCACCGGCCAGGGGCGCCGCCAGCGTAGTGCCGGCACTCCGAGCTCCTCGGGTGAAAACGCGAGGATCCGGGCCTGGGCCCGCGAGCACGGCCACAAGGTCTCCGACCGCGGCCGCATCCACCAGACCATCAAGGATGCCTACTACGCCGCCACCGGCCAGTCCTGAGGCCCCTTCGCTCTGCCGGTCCGCCTCAGCGGACCGGCAGAGCAGCACGATGCACGTGTCCCCTGCTTGAGCATCGGGACGGCGAACTTCGGGCTCCTCACCGACATTGATCCGCTACCCCGGCCAGTATGTCCACTTCCTACATCGGAAACTGAAGGGGCACTGACGGACTCAGACTCTTCGGATTCTGGCTGATGTCTCTGTGACTGCAGGAAGATTGATGACTTGAGCCAAAAGGTCAGATCGCCCCATGACCGACTGAGTGCCCCACGCCTTAGCCGTTGCGAATTATGAGATGATTGTTCCATGAGGACGAGCGACATTGACCACCAAGGTCTATTCATCGTAGGTGGCGTTGTAAAGTCTCGACTTACCGAGCACGATCGTCAGGTTGTCCAGGATTATTTGTCCTCGTTGCTACAGGTGCAAAACCTTGTTATCCTCGTGGGCTCTGGCGCGTCGTTCCATCTTGGCTCACCACAAACGCGGGCCCTCAAGACGGAAAGCGTCAAGGAACTCATCACGCGAGCAGGTGAAAGCGTCGAGGAATCCGATGCTGACCTGCTAGGTGCCCTTAACCCCAACGACAACGGTGACCTCGAAAAGCTCCTCAATGGTCTCCAACTCGCAGTG
>NZ_MKJW01000021.1:0-1701 GCF_001942375.1 Kocuria sp. CNJ-770 | reverse complement strand
GGGACATGGAATCTCTTCGGAAGAAGATCGGTTCTGCTCTTGCCTGCGCATGCGAGTTGCCGGGAGACCCCTCGAAGATCGAAGCAGATTACCAGCATGACCCGTTGCGTGCGCATCGGAGACTGATTTCGCGCATCGTCCGTAGCCGCCGGGCCAACCTTCCACGGCCGCGGCTGTTCACCACCAACTATGACCTCGTCATCGAGCGTGCCCTAGATGAGCTCGGCTACCCCTACATCGATGGCTTCAGTGGCACAGTCGACCGACGCCTTAACCTTGCTTACTACGGCCTGGATTTTCACCGGGTAGACACCACCTCCCAGCAAGTCCTCGCCCGAGCCGACAGTGCTCTGTATCTTCACAAAATTCACGGAAGCCTGAACTGGCGGGCTGTGTTTGAACGCGAGGCAACCACCGGGGTCGAGTCACTTGAAGTACGTCAGGTTCCGCAGAATGCGACCACCGAAGCGGAACGTGTGCTGATTTATCCCACCACGGCAAAAGAAGGGGATACCCTCGCGTATCCGTATTCAGACTTGATGCGATTGCTAGGAGAGGCCGTGCAGCAGGACGACACGGCTATCGTCTCGGTTGGGTACGGTTTCGCCGACCCTCATATTAATCGCATCCTGCTTCGGAGCCTCGCACTGAACCCAGCACTAAATGTGCTTGTTGCCGATCCGTTCGCGGTGCTCGAATCATCCGACATGGAAAAAGCAATGGAGAACGACGAACTGGTAGGGCAGACCCTCACTGAAGCCGGCCTCACACCCAAGGCCACAGCCATCGCAGCCCTAGCGCAGGGCGCCGACTCCCGGATCGCCGTCCTGACGGGCGAGACCGGCAAGTTCACACGCTTTGCCGATCTATTGCCGGACCCGTCCGTCGACAGCGGAGTGACGCCACCGTCAGCAATCGTTGACCTGATCCAGTCGTTAGAAGCAGCGATCCTCCGCCCCTCCACACCGCCCAACATGCCCAGAGGTGATGGTGGTGTCTGAAGTCGGAGTCATCGGACGAGTAACGTCCGTGCAAAGCACCACCCTGCGAGTGTCCCTCGAGGTCGGCGCCAAAGGGTTCACCAAGGTCGGTCCGGAGGGACTACACACCGTCGGCGTCGTTAACTCCTACATCACCGTTCCTGCTGGTGCGCACCGGGTCGTCGCCATCATCACCGGCGTCTACATCAGCCGCCGCGCTGAAAAGTACGACCGACAGGTCCTGCTCAGCGAGGACGACCAAAGCACCTACGAGCTGGAAGCTGCGGTCGTCGGCCGATTTGAGGGCGAGACCTTCAAGTCAGGGCTGACTGGCTATCCGCCGCTACACGCCCCGGTCCGCTCAGCCACACCTAGAGAAGTCAAAAACATCTTCCTGCCACGGGACGTGCCGGCCCTAAAACTGGGCACCTCTGCCGTGGCTGCGGAGCAAGATGTCTTCCTTAACGCCAACCTCCTGCTCGGGCACCACTGTGCGGTTGTGGGATCCACCGGCTCGGGTAAGTCGTGCACCGTTATGGCCATCCTGGACGGGCTGTTGGACAAGCCGATCCCCAACGGGCACATCGTCATATTCGACATCAATGGTGAGTACGCCCAGTCCTTCAGTAGCGATACCCCCCGTGGTCGTGCCACCCGCACCGTCGTCCTTGGCCCCCAACTTGGAGCCAGCGAAGGACTCTTCCTGCCCCACTGGTTTATG
>NZ_MKJW01000020.1:0-4627 GCF_001942375.1 Kocuria sp. CNJ-770 | reverse complement strand
AGCTCCACGACCTCCCGGGCGTCGGCCTCCTCGGCGGGCAGGTAGGACAGCACCACGTCGGCGCCCTCCCGGGCGTAGGCGATCGCGGTGGCCCGGCCGATCCCGGAGTCCGCCCCGGTCACCACCGCCCTGCGGCCCTCCAGCCGCCCGGAGCCGCGGTAGCTGGACTCCCCGGAGTCCGGCTTCGGCGCCATCTCCTGCTGCAGGCCCGGACCCTCCTGCTGCTGCTCGAAGCTCTCGTCGGGGCCCGGGTACTGGGTGGTCGGATCCTGCATCGTGTACTGATCGGCCATGGGACGTCCTTCCGTCGACTGGATCATCAGATTGCTTTCGATCTACGCTGGCACCAACTCATGGAGGTGTCAACATGTCCGGTTCGATGGTCAGGGAACGCCCTGCCGCGCCGACCGCCCCGCCGGGCGGCCACGGGGCCGCCCGATGACGGAGCGTCCCCGGGCGCCCCGGGTGGAGGAGCCGACCGGCGGTCCGCTGCGCCAGGGCGACGCCGAACTCGCCCGGCTGGCGTCCCTGCACGCCCTGGACGTGCTGGCGACCCCCGCCGAGGAGCGCTTCGACCGGATCGTGGCCCTGGCGCGCCTGATCTTCCAGGTGCCGATGGCCGCCATCGCCCTCATCGACGCGGACCGCCAGTGGATCAAGGCCGCCGCCGGCCTCGACTCCGGTGTCTCGGTGCCCCGCCGGTACTCGCCCTGCCACTACACGGTCCAGCAGCGCGGCGCCCTCGTCCTGGAGGACACCGCGCACGAGGCGCGGGTCGCCGACACGACGGTGGTGTCCCGGGGCGTGCGGTTCTACGCAGGGCAACCCCTGCACGCGCCCACGGGGGAGCGGGTCGGCTCCCTGTGCGTCATGGACACCGTGCCCCGGACGTTCACCGCGGAGCACCAGCAGGTCCTGGCGCAGCTCGGCAGGCTCGTCGAGCAGGAGCTGGCGGTCACCGGCGAGCTCGCGGTGGCCGGGGCCGCACAGCGGGCGCTGCTGTCACCAGCGGACGTCGACGTACCCGGCTACGAGCTCGCCGGCCGGTGCACACCCGCTCGGCGCGCCGCCGGCAGCTACTTCGACTGGAGCCACGAAGGGGGCCGGGTGCAGCTGCAGGTCGCTGACGTCCTCGGGGGCGACGCCTCCGGCGGGGACGTCGCCGGTGCGGGCGTCCCCGGTGCGGGGCTCTCCGGTGCGGCCGGTCCCGGCGCGGACGGGGCGGCCGCGCCCATCGAGGCCGTGCTGCGCACGCTGCTGCGGGCCACGGATTCCGGACGAGTTCGCCGCCGGCCGGTGGGGCGGTCCGCGGTGGCCTCCGGGGATCTCGCCGGCACGTTCGTGACGGCTTTCGCGGCCACACTCGACCCGGCCACCGGCGACCTGGCCTACGTGCTGGCCGGGTACGGCGCGGCCATCGTGCTCGGTCCCGCCGGCGCGCGCCGACTGGCCGGGTCAGGGCCGGCGCTGGGCCTGTCGGCGGCGTATGGGACCGGGTGGGACGTGCGGACCGCCCGGTTGGCTCGCGGTGACACCCTGCTGGTGCTCACCGACGGGTTCCTCGATCTGCACGCGGATCCGGACGCCGCGCTGGCCCGCGGACTGGGCGGCGTCGCCCAGCGCTATCCGGGCGGGATCGGGGCCGACGAGGCGGTGGACCTCGCCACGGCGTGGGCCGTGACCGAGGGCCACCCCATCGACATCACCGTGCTCGCGGTGCACCGCGGATCCGGCCGGCCGCGGCGCGCGCGAGCCGAAGCCCCGTGACCGGCACGGTCCCTGTCCTGGCCACGAGCGGCAGCCGCCTGACCGGCAGGCTCCCTGCCGCGACCCCGCGAGCGAGCAGCCGACGTTCCGGGGCTCCCGGCCCGCGTGTGCGGCCGTGGCGCGGGACGGCTCAACCGACGAGTGCGGGACCGCTGCTGGCGCCGATCCGGGAGGCGCCGGCCTCGAGCATCGCGAGGGCGTCCTCGCGGGTGCGGATGCCGCCGGAGGCCTTGACGCCGATGTCCGGGCCGACGGTCTCGCGCATCAGCCGGACGTCCGCCGCGGTGGCGCCCGCGGTCGAGAAGCCGGTGGAGGTCTTCACGAAGTCCGCACCGGCGGCCACGGCGGCCTGACAGGCGAGGACCTTCTGCTCGTCGGTCAGCAGGCAGGTCTCGATGATCACCTTCAGCGCCGCCCCGCCCGCGTGGGCGGCCTCGGCGACCGCGGCGATGTCCTGCTCCAGGGTCTCGCGCTCGCCGGCGCGGGCGGCGGCGATGTCGATGACCATGTCGATCTCCTGCGCGCCGGCGGCCACGGCGGTGGCGGTCTCGAAGGCCTTGACCTCCGTGGCCGAGGCGCCCAGCGGGAAGCCGACGACCACGCAGGTCAGCACGTCGCTGCCCGCCAGCTGCTCGCGCACGAACCCGGCCCACAGGGGGTTGGTGCACACCGAGGCGAAGCCGTACTGCTTGGCCTCCGCGCACAGTGTGGCGATCTGCTCCCGCGACGCCTCCGGCTTGAGCAGCGTGTGGTCGATGTAGGAGGCGAGCTGGGGGGTGGTCACGGGCGGCCTTTCGACGGTCGGACGGGTCGCCCCAGCCTACCGGGCGCCCCGCCGGCGCCCGTGCCGGTCGACGTGGACCCGGCAATTACCTCAGAGAAACGTTCGCTAATCCGATGCATCCTGATAGAATCGGGACACGGTCGAGCCGGCTCACCACCGGAGACGCCCGTGGCCCCGAGCGGCTGAACGGTCGCAGGGGCGCGTCGGCACACCCCTTTCCCCCGTGCCGGCGCGCCCCCGCCGCCGTCCAATCCCGGGGAGGCCATCCCGCCCGGTGCTGTCCGGGCGCACGGGAACGACGACGTCCGCGCGGACCGCTCCCGGTCACTCGTCGCCCGGTCGGAGCGCCGCCGCTTCCACCGCGCCCGCGGAGCGGTCAGGCCCGGTCCGGCTCCCGGCCGGCGGCGCCCGGGGCGGCGAGGGCGTCGGTGAGCTGCTTGAGCATCGCGCCCATCCGGAACCGCTCGGGCACGAGCGGCTCGACGCCCAGCTCCAGCAGCGGGGCGGCGGTGACGGGCCCGACGGTCGCGGCGAGCATGCCCCGCCGGAAGGCGCCCAGCAGCTCCTCGTGCAGCCCGATCTCCTCGGCGGTGCTGAACAGCGCGTCCACGGCCGGGGCGGCGGTGAAGGTCACCGCGTCCACCCGCCCGGCGGCGGCCTCGCGCACCAGCACCGGCACCTGTCCGGCGTCGTCGGCGGAGGCCCAGCGGTAGGGGGTCACGGTCAGCACCTTGGCGCCGGCGTCGGTGAGCCGGCGGCGCTGGACGACGTCGGCGATGCCGTGCAGCTGCAGCCCGATCGTGCGCCCGGCGAGGTCCCCGCCGTGCTCGGCGAGCACGAGGTCCACCAGCCCCTCGGTGGTCTCGTCGGCGGACATGCCCGCGTCCTCCAGGCCCAGCCCGCGCACCGCCCCGCGGCCCTTGGGCCCGCGCACGTACACGGCGGCCTCGCGCAGGCACAGCAGCAGGTCGGCGTCGAAGCCCTGCGCCTCGGCGGCGTCGTGCCATCGGCGCAGCCCGTAGCCGGTGGTCAGCAGCACCAGGTCCGGACGGGCGTCGAACATCGCCCGGGAGGACGCCGCGAGCCCCGCGTCCTCGCCGACCGGCTCCACCTTCAGCGCCGGGGCATGGATCACCCGGGCGCCGCGGCGCTCGAGCGCGGCGATCTGGTCCTCGGAGCGCCGGTGCGCGGTGACGCCCACCACGCGCCCGGCCAGGGGCAGCTGCTCAGCAGCCATGGGCGGTCACCTCGGCGAGGAACGCGTCCCGCTCCGCGGTCGCCAGGCGGACCACGGGCCCGATGACGACGACGGCGGGCGAGCCGCAGCCGGCCGCCGCGGTGTCCTCGACCGCGTGCGCGAGCGTGCTGACGGTGGAGCGCTGCCGGTCGGTGAAGCCGCGCTCGACCACGGCCAGCGGCGTGGCCGGGTCCGCCCCGGAGCGCACGAGGCCGGCCACGAGGTGGGGGAGGGTGGCCACGCCCATGAGCACCACGAGGGTGCCGCCGGCGGCGCCGAGCCCGGCGAAGTGGGTCAGCTCGGCCTCGGAGAAGGGGACGTGGCCGGAGGCGACCGTGAACATCCGCGAGACCTCGCGGAAGGTCACCGGGATCCCGGCGGCCCCGGGCACGGAGACCGCGCTGGTGATCCCGGGGACCACGTCCACCGGGATGCCGTGGGCGGCGCACGCGGCGAGCTCCTCGCCGCCGCGGCCGAAGACGTAGGGGTCCCCGCCCTTGAGGCGCACCACGGACCGCCCGGCCAGGGCGTGCTCGACCATGAGCTCCTGGATCCGGGACTGCGGCACCGGGTGGTGGCCCGGGGTCTTGCCCACCGGGACGATCTCGGCGCCGGGGGCCGCGGCGGCCACGGCGCCGGCGGGGGCCAAGCGGTCCACGAAGACCACGTCGGCGTCCTGGAGCGCGCTCACGGCGCGGACCGTGAGCAGGTCCTCGCGCCCGGGCCGCCGCCGACCAGGCTCACCCGGCCGCCGGCGCGGGCCGCCGGCGGGGGCCAAGCGGTCCACGAAGACCACGTCGGCGTCCTGGAGCGCGCTCACGGCGCGGACCGTGAGCAGG
>NZ_MKJW01000019.1:3046-5035 GCF_001942375.1 Kocuria sp. CNJ-770 | reverse complement strand
GGGAACCCCTGGGTCGCCCACGGAACCATCCGCCGAGCGACAAGACCCCATGGCGCGCTGCGACAGAAGGAGGCTTCCAGGGCGGACATCTTTGGCATGGTCTCCACCTTTCGGCGCACGCATCGTGTCCGCCGAGCCTAGTTCCACGATCGACGGCAGTGAACCGTCCAGGCAGGAGGTGGGGCAATCTGGCCGTTCACTCCTCCCGGGGCGGGGCGCGAGGGAGCCGGGGTCCCGTCGTGGGGCTGAGCTCAGCCGGTGGGTGAGCCCTGGTCCTCGGCGCGGCCGGACCCGCCTTTGCCCTCACCGGCACCGTGGCCGCACCCCGGCTCCCGCAGGTTTTCCCCTGGGCCGGGGCGGTCGTCACCGTGGTGGGTTTCCTCGGTGTGCTGGCCGCCCAGGCCGGCATGGGCGCCTCCTGGCGGGGGGGGTGTAGATGCCACCGAGCGGACCGAGCTGGTCGCCACCGGGGCTTTCGCCGTGGTCCGCAACCCGATTTTCGCCGCGATGCTCACCACCCTGGCCGGCCTGACCCTCCTGGTGCCCACTGCGGTCACGGCAGCGGCGTGGCTGTGCCTGCTGGTGGCCGTGGAGCTGCAGGTCCGTCTCGTCGAAGAGCCCTACCTGCTGAGCACCCACCGACAGGCCTACGCCTCCTACGCCGCTCATGTCGGCCGGTTTATGCCCGGTCTCGGCCGACTCCGCCGCATATCCCTGGGCGAGCAGATCTCCTGAACCCAAGACACCCCCACTGGCTGACAGTTCCCCCACCCCAGGAGGCCAGCACCGTCCGGAGTTCCATGCCCCTGTGATCGGCTGTCGAGGCGCCCAGCCCCTCCTGCGCGCACGTCTGGGGGCATGACCAAGCCCTCGAGGCCAGGCCCCCATTCCCCGCGCCGGAAAGTTCGTATAGCTTAACTTTCTATGAGGACCGGGACCGGGCGCACCGGCTCAACAGGTGTTGCCGCCACTTCCCCAGGAGAGCGGTGGGTGCGCCGCCAACCGCTGCCCTGGTTGTTGGGTCCAGCCTTCGTGGCCGCGGTCGCCTACGTGGACCCGGGCAACGTCGCGGCGAACCTCACCGCCGGCGCCCAGTACGGGTACCTGTTGGTGTGGGTGCTGGTGGCCGCCAACATCATGGCCGTGCTCATCCAGTACCTCTCGGCCAAGGTCGGGCTGGTCACCGGATCGAGCCTGCCCGAGCTGCTGGGCGACCGCCTGCCCCGAGGCCGGCGGCTGGCCTACTGGGTCCAGGCCGAGCTGGTGGCCGCGGCCACGGACCTGGCCGAGGTGATCGGCGGGGCGATCGCCCTGCACATCCTTTTCGGGATTCCCCTGCTGGCCGGGGGCGTGATCGTCGGGGTGATCTCGATGCTGCTGCTGCTCCTCCAGACCCACCGAGGTCCCCGGTTCTTCGAGTTCGTCGTGACCGGCCTACTGGCGATCGTCACCGCCGGTTTCGTCACCGGCTTGTTCTTCGGTCCCGTGTCCTGGGATGAAGCCGTCGCCGGGATCGTCCCACGATTCGACGGCACCCCGACGGTCCTGCTAGCCGCCAGCATGCTCGGAGCCACCGTGATGCCCCATGCCATCTACGCTCACTCCGCTCTGGCCCGTGATCGCCATGGGCACTCGGTGCCTACCGAGGCCCTGCCGCGGCTGTTGACTGCCACCCGGTGGGACGTGCTGCTGTCCCTGCTCGTGGCCGGGTCGGTGAACATCGCGATGCTGCTCCTGGCCGCGGGCAACCTCGCCGGAGTGCCGGGCACCGACAGCATCGAAGGAGCCCATGCGGCGATCACCGCCGCCCTGGGCCCGGCCGTCGGGGTCGCCTTCGGCATCGGGTTACTGGCCTCCGGGCTGGCCTCGACCTCGGTGGGCTCCTACGCCGGATCAGCGATCATGGGCGGGTTGCTGCACGTGCGCATCCCGGTGTTCACCCGCCGGCTGATCACCCTGATCCCGGCCCTGGTCATCATCGCCGTCGGG
>NZ_MKJW01000019.1:0-2917 GCF_001942375.1 Kocuria sp. CNJ-770 | reverse complement strand
CCCTTCGCCCTGATCCCGTTGGTGCGACTGAGCAGCAACCGGGATCTGATGGGCGCCTTCGTGAACAAGGTGGCCTTGACTGTCGCCGCCTGGGTGGTCGTGGCCCTGATCGTGTCGTTGAATCTGGCGCTGATCATCCTGACCGCCACCGGGGCCGATTGAGTGGGCCCGGCAGCTCCGGCGCGGCACTCGGTAGCGTGGATCCCATGGACTTAAGTGAGATCACCCCGGTCGCCCAGGACTATCTCAAGGCGATCTGGTCGGCCACCGAATGGGGCGACCCGCCGATCACCACCACAGCCCTGGCGGCGCGGATGGGGACCTCCGCCCCCAACGTCACCGACACGGTCAAGCGACTGGCCGCCCAGGGGCTCGTCGAGTACCAGCCCTACAAGCCCGTCACCCTCACCCCGCAGGGGCGCGCGTACGCGGTCGCGATGGTGCGCCGGCACCGACTGCTGGAGACCTTCCTCGTCACCACCCTGGGGTATCCGTGGGAGGAGGTCCACGACGAGGCCGAACGTCTCGAGCACGCCGTCTCCGACGCGATGATCGAGCGCATCGACGCCCAGCTGGGAGAGCCTACGGCCGATCCGCACGGGGACCCGATCCCCACCGCGCAGGGACGCACCCGCCGCCCACGCAACACCACCCGGCTCACCAGGGCGAGGCCGGGACGATACGAGATCGTTCGTCTCTCTGATGCCGACCCGCAACGCCTGACCCGGTTCCGCGCCTGCGGCCTCGTGCCGGGCGGGCCTTTTCGTGTCATCGCCCAGGGAGCCAGCGGAACCACCGGTGTACCGGGGAACCAGCACACCGCGATCGATCTGGCACCGGTGGAAGCCGAGGCCATCTGGGTGACACCCATCCCCATCCTCAATACTCTCCGGAGCCACTGAGAGCTGGTCACCGGACGAGCCCCTCACAGGACGCCGGTCTCAGCCGGCGGAGAGGATCTCGACGATGCGCTCCGGATGACGGGTCGAGGTCAACCAATAAGGGGTGGGATCCACGGGATCGGTGATCTGGATGCGGACCACCGGTCCCACGGAGACGCGGAAGTTCATGTAGGCGCGGGCGTCAAGCTCGGGGCCCCGCACCCGTTGCACGGCGCTGCCGCGAAACGCTTCGGCCTCGCCCACAAACCGGCGCTCGATACGGGCCCGCCCCACCTGCAACGACTCCCCGGTGATCACGATCCCGGTGCTCGAAACAATCAACGCCACCGCAGTGCCGCCGGCGACCACGGCCCCGACAGCGGCCCCGACCCACATGTTGATCGGGGCCAGGGCGATGAGACCCACCAGACCCGCGAAGAGCACGAGCAACCACATCCACCACGCGGCCGACAGCCTCTCCTCGTACAGAACCGCTTGAGGCTCGGCCTTCGCGGGAAGGTTCTCGACCCTGGATCCGTCCGGGGAAGATCCCTGGTCGCTGCTGGGTTCATCGGGTGGGAAGGCGCCGGAGGACGCATGATGGGACATGCTGCAACCCTCTCATGACAGCGATCCCGGGGACCGGCTGTTCCATCACCCCCGGGGAGCAGAACCAGTGCGATCTGCGGTTCCTGCACCGGCCGGGCAGTCCGGCCGTGACCTCCGTGGCGCAGTCGATAGTCACCCACCGGCAGTCCGAGGTCGGCGAGGTGGAAGACCTGCTGTAGTAACTCGCCCCGCACGGTCCTGCACTCGGGAGGGCCGGCGTGTAATGGCCTTGGCTGGTGGCGCTACTACGAGGCATCCTCTGGCGGGGTGTCCCATGGCCGCTGAGATCCCCGGAGGCCATGGGGAAGAGGATCCGGGAGGTTGCCGGTTCCCGCTTGGCGGGCACTGCTGGCAAGGCCCGGTACTGGCGATTCTTGCCTGTGATCACGGGTGGCCCGGCCGGGGTACCCCGCCAGGGGAGAATGGACGCAACCCGTCGCGTCATCCAGAGGCAGGTGAAGGAGATCAGCTCATGAGTATGAGAACGCCCGAGCACACCGGGCAGGCGCGCACCGGGCAGGCGAAGCCTGGTAGTCACAGGGTGAGGCCGGGGCAGCTCGCTGCTGCCTTGGTGGTGGCCTTGGCGGTGTTGATTCTGGCGATGCTCTACAGCGGCTCGGGGGCCGCTCGTCTGGCGGCTGACCCGGGGGCGCTGGTGCGCTGGGGTCTGCCCGTGGTCGAGGTGGTGCACAACAGTGCCCTGGTCGTGGTGCTGGGTTCCCTGCTCTTCGCTCTGGGCGTCGTACCAAAAACCCGTGGTGGGTTCCGCCGCCGCACAGACGGGCGGAACGGGGGCCAGGAAGCGGAGCACCCCTTGTTCACGGCCACCATGGGTCTGGCCGAGGTGGCGTCGGTGGTGTGGACGGTGGCTGCCGTCGTGGTGCTGGTGCTGTCCTACTCCGATGTGGCGGGGGTGCCGGTGGGCGGGGACGAGGCCTACGCGCAGCAGCTGCTGTACTACGCCACGGATCTTTCCCTGGGGCAGTCTCAGGCGGCGACCGTGGTGGCCGCTGCCGTGGTCACCACCCTGGTCTTCGGCGTCCGGGCCCTGATGGGGCTGTTGCTCACCTTCGTGTTGGCGTGCACGGCCCTGGTGGCGATGGCCCTCACCGGTCACGCTGCCGGGGGCGCGGACCACATGGGGGCGGTGAACTCCTTGGGCCTGCACCTGCTGGGCGTGTGCCTGTGGACCGGTGGGCTGGTGGTGCTCGCCTGGCTCTCTCCGCAGCTGAGCGGGTCTGACGCGGGCACCGGCACGCTGCCCGCGGGGGCCGGCCGCGGCGCCGGCGTCCGGGGCCAGGTGCCGATGGCCGCGGTGGTGCTGCGCCGCTTCTCGGTGGTCGCCTTCGGGGCCTTCTTGTTGGTGTTCCTCTCCGGGAGCATCAATGCGGCGGTGCGCATCGGCTCCTGGGAGCAGCTGTTCAGCC
>NZ_MKJW01000018.1:0-5156 GCF_001942375.1 Kocuria sp. CNJ-770 | reverse complement strand
CGTCGTCTTCGACAAGCTGGTGCAGGTCCTGGTGCTCGGGGCGGCCTACGAGAAGATCGCCGACACCACCTGTTCGGCCACCACCATCCGCAACCGCCGCGAGGAGTGGAGCGAAGCAGGGATTCTCACCGCCCTGGAGCAGATCTGCCTCGAGGCCTACGACAAGATGATCGGGTTGCAGCTGGAGGACCTCGCCGTGGACGGGTGCATCACCCAAGCTCCCTGCGGCGGCGAGGCCGCCGGCAGATCCCCGGTCGACCGCGGGAAGCAGGGCACCAAACGCTCCGTGCTCGTCGACGGTACCGGCCTGCCCCTGGGTGTGGTAGTCGCTGCGGCCAACCGCCACGACTCTCCTCTGCTGCGCCCCACGATGGAAACGCTGTCCCGGTTCGGCTTTGAGCTGCCCGAACGGATAACGGTGCACCTCGACGCCGGCTACGACTCCAAGGCCACCCGTGCGTTGCTCGAGGAGCTGGGCTGCAATGGTGAGATCGCTACCAAGGGCATCCCCGCACCGATCCAGAACACCGCCCGCTGGGTGGTGGAACGCACCAACTCCTGGCACAACCGAGGGTTCAAGAAGCTGGCCGTCTGCACCGAGAAACGCATCCGGGTGATCGAGGCCTTCATCGGACTGGCCAACGCCATCATCATCACCGGCAGGCTGCTCCGCGAGGGGTGGACCCATCACCGCTGGGGCACACGACCGGCCCGACAACCATGACCTATCTGCGGAACCTCATACCCTCTGCACTGGTGAACCCGGCTACGGAGGCCGGGCTCACCAATGAGTCTACTCGGCCGCGGACGAGGCGTAGCTCATCGAGGAATGTCCGCCTGGGTGGCTTCCTTATGGAGCTTCCGCGCGTCCTCCGGTGTCAGGAATCGCTGCTCCTTTAGCTCACGCACGTTGTCTTTCACCGCTTTCACGTAGGATCCGTGGGTGGGATAGAGGGCGCTGACGGTTTCATCGTCGAACGGGCGTTCATATCCGGCTATGAAGCAAAAGGAGGCACCCGTGGCGGTTCCGTACCAAGTGCTGGTCGGTACATCGAGGTAAGGAGAGCGAAGTCCCCCCTGCACGTTGCCAAATTCGTCGAGCACGGCGGCACCATTCTCGACCAAGATCGGTTCTGCGCGTGGCGGTGCAACGCCATCCTGAACCCAAAGGTCGAGATTCTTCAAAGCAGCATTGAAGAAGATGGAACTCGGAAAACGACTGCGGGGCCCCTCGTTGCAACTCATCGGAGGAACTGTTCGCCCGGCTGCCACGATGTCCTCGGAAGCGGCCGAGAAGTACAGCTCGTCCGGGGTGGCATGACCTGCGCCGGCCATTTCGTAGTGACGGTACTGGTCCCCAGTTGCGTCGCTGTCGGGCCTGCGCGAGCCGATGCCGCGCAGATAGTCCGACTGAGACATGAGCCGCATGATCGGCACACCGACGTCCTTGAACTGGCGGCGCGGATCCTCGGGGCCCGGTGCGCTCTCGCACTGGTTCATCGGATAGGCCCCGGCAAAGGCGCCGCCTGCAACACCAACGATGTAGCCGTCGTAGATCGGTGCTCCGTCGGACTCGACGACGTGGGGTTGAACGCCGTTGATGTAGTTGGCCAGGTAGCCGCCGGTCTGGGAGTAGCCGAAGCCGTAAGCCCTCTCCACTAGGGTTGATTCTCCGCCATATGCCAGCGGATTCGAGGGCGCATCACTCTTCAGCCAGGCTCCGACCTGGCTGTAAATATCCCATACCAACCCGTTCTCGGTGGTCCGAGAACTGTCTGCGGCGACCGCCGTACAATTTTGAGGATCATCCAGTGGGAGTGGGTTCGCGAAAGACAGGGAGCCGTATCGTTCGGCATCAAAGTTCTTGAGGGCCTCGACCGAGATCGGCTTTGCAGTGATCCCCACCCACGCGTCCCCGTTGCTCACGATCTGCTCGCGTGCCATGGCCCATCCGATGTTGAGATCAAACAGGTTCGATGGATTGAGCATCTCCACCACGACATTGCCGCTGAAGTGCTCGTCTTTGGCGGGCTTCCGCACGAGAACCCGTGTCGTGTAAGGCGCATCTGCTGTGCGTACGATGGCAGGCCCCGGAGCCGGCCAGCTGTAGACGTTGGCGTTGCCGCTGGCGAGGTATTCCTCTTCCACATACCCCTGCCTGGACAGGTCCTCGGGAATGAGCTGGTGGTCTGCTGCCCCGAAGGGGTGGGAGTCCTCCGTGGCGGGAAGAAGCGTTGTTTCCGGTATCGGCGTCACTCGCTGAACCGCTGGCCTAGAGGTTTTTTGCCCCCCCTTTCTCGGGAATTCATCGGCTTCCGCATGGGCCGGAAGCATCCCCGCCCCCACCACTCCCACTACAAGTGATAATGACAGCGCCAGAGAGGCGCCAGTGAACTTTTGCACGAATACTCCTTTAGTATTGTCCAGTTCCAGTTCCAATATCTAACAAAGCGGGACTGCTAGGACCGGCTATGCACACTGGAGGGTGTCCGCCGAGGCGAGGCACACCTGATGGACATGTGTACGAGACTTCTTCCTGAGTCTGAGTGGCGAGGTTCCGTTTGGTGGATCACGCCTCACCGGTGGTTCGTAGCCGCGGTGACTCAAAAGCCCTAGAGAAGGCAGCTGGGCTGGTAGACGGGGTCGGCCGGCTTTCCGGCGGGCTGGGCCAGTGCGTGAACAACCAGTCGGTGGACGACCGGGTCGTTGGGAGCCTGGTCGTGCTCAATGAGGTCCAGAGGGCACTTGTCCTGGATGGTGATGTTGGTGACCTTCTTGGTCGGTCCGGACAGGAACTGGCTCTGGTACGGGGTGACCACTTCGTCATACTTCGTAGCGATGACCGTGTAGGCCGGACCGGGTACCGTGTCACCGATCGAATTGAGCTCGGCCATGAAAGAAGATCCAGCTTGTTGGTCGGCGCAGGCCTGGCAGGTGGGGTTGCTGGTGTCCTCGGTCGCGGGCATGAAATCCGGCGGCGGCACGATCAGACCTTGGGTGCCGTGGTTGGAGGGGGCGATACCGATCAGGTGGTTGACGTTCTTCGCGCCGTTGAGGAAACCCATGTAGTAGCGGGGCATCATCCCGCCTTGGCTGTGACCGACCAAGTCGACCTTCTTGGCGCCTGTCGCGGCGAGCACTGCGTCGACGAACGGCGCAAGCTCCTTAGCCGACTCGGCGACGGGGCCGGTGGCGTCGAGGCCGTTGGTCTCCCCGTAATTGAGTGCGAAGACGCAATATCCCTGATTCTTGAGGCGCGGGGACAAAGTGGACCAGTTCTTGGCCATGCTTTCAAAAGTTCCCGGCACGAGGACCACAGGATACGGATGGTCCTCGGAGGGCTGGCAGGACCAGTCGTTAGCGCCCGGGGGCGAGATGTCGACGGTGCTCGCGTGAGCGGCAGGTGCAGAAAAGGTTAGGACACACAGCATGACCATTGTTGCTAGGAAACTGGGCTTTCTCGCCTTTGACATGAACATACCTTTCTCTCGCACCCGTCGAGCACGACGGACAACATGGAGGACGACGCTGCCGGGAAGCCTGACGGAAAGTGACCCGAATCACGGTCATTGGTGAATGTTAGAGGCGCCTGGGCGCGGACATGGCGGCCAGCACGGACGTGCAGTCCCGCACCATCGGGCTGATCGAAAAGTGCACGCCGCTCCCACACCGGGTAAGCCATCGCCCTGATGCCGATACGGCAGGAGCGGCATAACGCGGGCCTGTGGGCTCGTTCGGCACAGCCGGTGACAGGGTGCCTGCTGGTCAGGACCGTGCACGGCGTCGCCGGAAGAGTGCAGCCCTCAGCGTCCGGCGAGGTGGCGCACCAGGGTCCGAGCCGTGCGATCGTCGATGACCAGGTCGGTAACCACGCCCGCTCGCAGCGCCCCGACGAGGCCGGGGACCTTGTGGTCGCCGGCGACCACACACAGCCGCCGCGGGATCCGCCGCAGTTCGTGCGGCGCAGGACCGGAGGCGCGGCGGTTGAGGTCGAGGTCGGCGTAGGTCCCGTCCTCGCGCAGGAAGACCGTGCACACGTCCCCGACCACCCGGTGGGTCGCGAACTCCCGAAAGGCGTCCTTGGTGAGATAGCCGCCGCTGTAGACCTCGGACAGCGCCGGGCCACGGAAGGCGCCCACGCTAAAAACGGCTAAATCGGCGGTGTCGCGCACCGCGAGCACCCGGCGCACCGAGGACTCCTGCCACATCAGGGTGCGGGTCTCCTCGTTGTCGAAGAACGCCGGGGCGGGGAACGGCATTAGGGAGGCCTCAAACGCCGTGGCCATCTGGGAAAACAGTCCGGGCGACTGCCCCATCTGCGGCAAACGGGCGCTCACTGCGCCATTCATCTGCACCACCATTGTGTCCCGGGTGCGCTTGGACTGCAGGTGGGCAGCTACCGCCGAGGTCGTGGTGCCCCAGGCCACCCCCAAGGTCATCTCGTCCCCGAACCAGTCGCCGATCAGCACCGCCGCGGAACGGGCCGCGGCCTCCAACCGCTTCGCGTCGGAGGCAGACGGGGAGGTCCCGGCCACGTGCACCGTAACGCCGAAAGCGTCGTGCAATGTCCGTGAGAGCTCACTGCGCGAATCCAAGGGAGGCGACAGGCTGATCCGCACGATGCCCCGCTCCCGGGCCGCCTGCAGCATCCGCGAGACCGTCGAGCGGGAGACGCCGAACCGGTCCGCCACCGCCTCCATCGTCGCTCCCTGCACGTAGTACAGCTCCGCCACGCGGTAAAGCTCCGCATCATCATGCACGGCCGACTCCCTGTGTCGCACATTCGCTCACAGAGGTTGAGCATACTCTCACCAGGACCCAGGGTGTGACAGAGAGCACAACAGGTTCCCAACCGTACTTAGAGATTCCGCAGATAGGCGTGGTCGGACGCCGAGATGAGGACAGGCACGAGGCCTGGTAGACACGGATTTGTTGAGAATCATCGCGTCTGTCAGGAGCACTCGTGCCTGCTGTTCCATCGTGCATCATTGAGCCCATCTGGGACCAGTTCTCCGCTCTGATCTCTCCGGTGGTCGACGGCCACCTTTTGGGCTGTCACCGACCCCGGCTGCCGGACCGCGTCGTCTTCGACAAGCTGGTGCAGGTCCTGGTGCTCGGGGCGGCCTACGAGAAGATCGCCGACACCACCTGTTCGG
>NZ_MKJW01000017.1:0-5213 GCF_001942375.1 Kocuria sp. CNJ-770 | reverse complement strand
GGGTGGTGTGAGACCCTCCACCCCTGACCCCCTCCCATCCCTGGTACACCCTGCTGCCCGAGACTGAACGGAAACCCCCTGTGAGCACTACCGCCAGCACGCCCACCCCACAGCAGAAGCCCTCGAAGGCCAAGATCATCGTGTGGGTCCTCCTGGCTGCCGTCGTGGCGGCCGTGGCCATCCCGATCCTCATCGCCCGGGCCAATTCCACCCCGGCGGTGCCCGACGACGCGGGGCAACTCGTGCGGGAGAACAGCCGGGTGCTCTCGAAGGCCCCCAACGAACAAGCCGTGCTGGTGGAGTTCCTGGACTATGAGTGTGAAGGGTGCCGGGCCGCCTACCCGTTCGTCGAGGAGCTGCGGGCCGAATACGCCGACACCGTCACCTTCGTCCACCGCTACTTCCCGTTGCCGGGCCACCGCAACTCCATGAACGCCGCCCTCGCGGTGGAGGCCGCGGCCCAGCAGGGACAGTACGAGGCGATGTACCAGCGCATGTTCGAGACCCAGGAACAGTGGGGAGAGTCGGGCGAGGACCAGAGCGCGGTCTTCCGCGGCTTCGCCGAAGACCTCGGCTTGGACATGGCCGCCTTCGATGCCGCGGTGGCCGATCCGGCCACCCAAGAGCGCATCGAGCTCGACGTCGCCGACGGTGAGGCTCTGGGGGTGGGCGGGACCCCGACGTTCTTCCTCAATGGGGAGGTGCTCAACCCCGAGTCCCTGGAAGCCTTCCGGGACGCCGTCGAGACCGCGGCCACCGACTGACAGTGATGAAGGCCTCCTCACCCCACACGTCCACCCCGCCGCTGCCCCTCCGCACGATTCCCAGGCCGGCGCCGGCTGGGCGGCGCCGGCGCGCCGTCGCTGCCGTCTGCATCGGTGTCGGGCTGGTGACCCTGGCCGTGCTGTGGATGGCCCTGGGCTCCTCCGGGGCCACCGCGCCCCGGGAGGTGCTCGACCCCGGGGCCCTGGTGCGCTGGGGGCTGCCGCTGGCCACGACCGTGCATCACCTGGCCATGGGCATCACCTGGGCCGGGCTGGTCTTCGCCACCACCGTAGTGCCCCGATCCACTCCGGTCACCGGGGCGGGGCAGGCCGGGGCCGAACACCCGGCCTTCGCCCGGGCCATGACGGTGGCCGCGGCCGCCGCCGGGGTGTGGACCCTGGCCGCGGTCGCGATCATCGTGCTCAGCTACGCCGACACCATCGGGACCCCGGTCTCCGGCTCGGCCGAGTTCACCGGGCAGCTGGGCTACTACGTGACCCGTCTGATCCCTGGCCAGGCGTGGGCGGTGACCGCTGTGACCGCGGCCCTGACCACCACCCTGGCCGTGCTCGCCCGCTCCCCGGTGCCGGTGGCCGCCACCGCCCTGGTGGCCCTGGCCGCCGTCATCCCGCTGTCCCAACTGGGACACGTGGCCGGGGTCGATGACCACAACGGGGCCGTCAACGCTCTGGCCCTGCACCTGCTCGGTGCCGGGATCTGGACCGGCGGGATCATCGTGCTCGCCCTGCTCGCCCCGCTGCTGACCATTCCGGCCGCAGGCCACCAGACGGCTCGGACCGTGCTGGAACGCTTCTCGACCCTGGCCGGGGTGGCCTTCGTCCTGGTCGCCGTCTCGGGGGTCATCAACACCATCTACCGGATCGGTGGCTGGGACGGGCTGAACTCCGGCTACGGGGCACTGGTGATCGCCAAGACGATCGCCACCGTGGCCCTGGGCGTGCTGGGGTACCTCAACCGCCGGGCGATCACCGCCGGCACCCCGAGGCTGGGCCGGGTGTGGCGACTGATCACCGTGGAAGTCTTCATCCTCTGCGCCGTGATGGCCCTGGGCGTGGCCCTAGGGCGCACTCCCACTCCGGTGCCCCTAGAGCGGCAACCGGACATCACCCCCGCGGAGATCCTCACCGGCTACCTCCTGCCCCCGCCCCTGAGCTTCTCCGGCTGGTTCACCCAGTGGCGCGTCGACTGGCTGTGGATCGCCGTGGCGATCCTCGCCGCCTGTCTCTACCTGGGCGGGGTACGACACCTGCGCCGCACCGGCGCACCATGGCCGGTGGCGCGCACGGCCGCGTTTATGGCCGGTCTGGTGCTGCTGGTCTACGTCACCTGTGGGGCGATGGCCCTCTACGCCCCGATCCTGTTCAGCGTCCACACCACCGCTCACCTGCTGCTGAGCTTCCCGGTGCCGCTGCTGCTGATCGCCGGGGCCCCCGGCCGCCTGGCCGCGGCCCTGGTGCCGACCCGCACCGACGGCAGCACCGGGGCGCGCGAGCTCGCCGCCGCATGGCGCACCTCCCGGGCCGGGGCCCTGCTGGCTCACCCGGCCCCGGCCGGGATCCTGGTCCTGGCAGGGCTGGGTGTCTTCTACTACACCCCCGCCTTCGCCCTGGCCCTGCACACCCACGTCGGCCACGAACTGATGAACACCACCGCCGTGGCCCTGGGCCTGATCTTCGCTACCGCCGCGCTGGCCGCCCCACCGGACCGCAGAGCGGTGCGCACGCAGGCCTTGGTGCTGCTCGCGGTGGCCACCGTGCTGGGGATCTGGGCGGTGTTCACGGCCCTGTCACCGACGGTGATCCAACCAGAGTGGTTCTCCGGACTCGGCCGAGACTGGGGGCCCTCCCCGCTGGCGGATCAACAATCCGCAGCCACCAGGATCATCCTGGCCGGGGTCCTGCCCCTGCTGGCCGCGGCCCTGGCCGTCCTGGCCCGAGGACACCAGCACGGCACCACCGACGCCACCGTTGATCGAGGAACCCCCAAGGACATCCACCATGGCTGAAACCACCACCAGCGCCCACCCTCACCCAGGCGCCGGCCCGGTCGCCGAAGAGCACCTGCCCGGCTTCGCCCGCCACCGCCCCTTCGCCCTGGTCCTGTTGGTGACCGGGGTGATCGGGTGGGTCGCCTCGGCGATCCTGGTGCTCGAGCGCCTTCAGCTCTACAAGGACCCGGGCCACGTCACCAGTTGTGACATCAACCCCTGGGTGTCCTGCGGGCGCGTCATGGGCACCTGGCAGTCGGAACTCTTCGGCTTCCCCAACCCGCTGATCGGCATCGTCGCCTTCGCGGTGGTGATCACCACCGCCATGGCCGCCCTGGCCGGGGCACAGTTCGGACGCTGGTACTGGATCGGCCTGCAGGCAGGGGTCACTCTCGGGGCGGTGTTCGTGATCTGGCTGTGGTCCCAGGCGCTGTTCACCATCTACATCCTGTGCCTGTACTGCATGATCGTGTGGGCGGCGATGATCCCGCTGTTTCTCCTGCTCACCGTGCGCAACCTCGCCCACGGCATCATCCCCGCCCCGCCCCGGTTGGTGCGGTTTGCCTCCGAGTGGGCCTGGACTCTGGTGGTCATCGCCTACGTGGCCGTGGCGGCCTCGGTGTTCTTCCGCTTCTTTTCTATCTTCACCGGTCTCTGACCAGCCCCTGAGCGACCTCGGCTCCGGCGTCTCTCGATGGAGAGGCGCCGGGGCCGAAATCTGTCCGGGATCAAAGGAGGGGACCGCCCCCTCAGCGTCAGGGGGTGCAGCTGTTCCTGGTGGTCCTCGGTGAGATCTCTGCGCGGGCATAGCGCTCCGGCGGGATCGACTGGGTGCGTCGGCCGTCGCCGCGGGATCCACTTCCGCTGAGGCCATCGATGATCGAGCGATCGCCCAGCGCCCCGAATGCCAGTACGCCGATCAGCAGCACCACCACTATTAGCAACAGGAGCCACAGCCCCATGTCCATCACGCCACGGCAGCGCACCGCACGGGGGACCTTCGCGAGTTGGTGAGGACCGGGCAACTGCGCATCCTGCTCGCGACGTCAAAAAGATATCCGCCGGGCCGTGGCGGCGCCGGGACAACCACCGTGAAAGGACTGCTCTTGGCATCGGGAGTTCATCACGGTGCTGGCCGGGGGCCACGATCGGCCCACCCTGCGCTGAGCCGGAGGCCCGCTCCGCGGGGCTTACAGCCCGGAATAGGAGTGCAGTCCGGTGAACACCGTGTTCACCACGACGAAGTTGAAAATGACGCAGAGGTAACCCGCGATCGACAGCCACGCCGAGCGGGTGCCGGTCCAACCGCGGGTGGCGCGGGCGTGCATGTAGGCGGCGTAGACCACCCAGATCACGAACGTCCACACTTCTTTGACGTCCCAGCCCCAGTAGCGCCCCCAGGCCTGCTCGGCCCAGATCGCGCCGGCGGCCAGGGTGAAGGTCCAGAACGCGAAGCCGACCGCGTTGAGCCGGAAGGACAGGTTCTCGAGCGCCTGGGAGGAGGGGACCATGGCCAGGAAGCCCATACCGGGGGCCTCCCCGGCGAGGATCGTCCGCTCCCGCCGGGCCTGCAGCAGCTGCAGGACCGCCATGGCGAAGGTGATGGTGAAGATCCCGGAGGCGGCCACCGCGATGGACACGTGGATCACCAGCCACCAGGACTGCAGGGCCGGGACCAGCGGGCCCACCGGGGTGGGGAACCCGATGGTGGCCGCGGTCAGCATGATCACCACGAGCCCGGACACGAGGACCCCCACGAAGCGCAGGTCACGCCGCCACAAGGAGACGAGGTAGACACCGGCCACGACCAGGGCCCCGGTGGTGGAGAACTCGTACATGTTGCCCCACGGCACCCGCGCCGCGGCGATCGCGCGGGTCACTACAGCTGCCGTGTGGAGGGCGAAGCCAGGACCATGACCGTCACAGCCACCCGCGCGGCCGGGCGGCGTTCCCCGGTGTAGCGCATCTGCGCATCGGCCACGTGCTCGGCCAGCACAGAGCGGGCAGCGGCGCGGTAGCCGCGCCCGCGGTCCCCGGCGCCCAGACCGGCCCGCGGGTCGGTGGCCTCCAGGGGGCGCGCGTTCCCGGCGCCGGCCGACGCGGCGCCGATCAGCGCACGGTCGGCCTCGGTGTGGCGGCCGGTCTGTCCGGGTGCGTGGAGGGTCTTGGCGTGGGGGGCCATGTCCCAGGCGAAGGCGATGAAGCTGACCAGGTAGGTCATGGCGGCCAGGAGCATGAACAGTTCGCTCCAGGTGCCCAGGGTCTCGTTGACGGGCATGGGCACTTCCTCTCAGTTGGTGGTGGGGCCGCGGCGGGCCCGGTCCGTGGTCTTCTCGGGGGCAGACTCTGTGCGGTCACCGGCGTCATCGCGCACCCCGATCGCCTTCCAGTGGGTGGTGAACAGCTCGCCCAGCGACTCGGCCTCCGTACGCAGTCGGGG
>NZ_MKJW01000016.1:0-5344 GCF_001942375.1 Kocuria sp. CNJ-770 | reverse complement strand
TTCGTCCTCGACGTGGCCATCTCCCAACAGGTCGTCGCCGAGTTCATGACCGCCTCCCTCACCGCCGGCAAACGGCTGTAACACCATGGTTCTTCCCACCATCACCGGAACGGGTCACCGCTTCCATCACCGTCGAGAGCCACCAGGCGAAAAGGTCACGGCAGGCGTGCACCACGTATCGGACCAAGGACTCGAGCTGTCAGCCATGACCCGATGACAGGCCTGCGCCGGGAGGAAAACACAGGTCACCGGCGGAGGCCCCGTGTGCGCTGTGGTTCCGCTGCTGCTTCCACCGGAAGCTCCTCGTCCATCCACCCGGGTGGACGAGGAGCTTTCCGTTTCCCCGGACCAGACCAACCTGGACTGCCGCACTGATGGGTGACGTCGAGTCGCCTCGATGGCCGCTGTCCGGGCCATGTGTGAAGCGTGGGGTGCTCGACGCGCCAGATGTCCCCGGTGATTCAGTTGCCCTTCCACCGTCTCCCGCACGGATTGGCACCCCGCCGGCCGCCTTTCGGTGTGGCAGCACCGACCGGTGCGGGAGGTGGGTTCTTCAGGGTGTGGTTTTGCGCTGTACCACCAGCACGCACAGCAACGAAGCCATGACGGCCACCAGGGAGAAGGCGAGCATTGCGCCGAATCCCATGGTCTCGGCCAGGGTGCCGCTGACGATCGGGCCGACGGCGAAGCCGGTGCCGATCATCAAGTTGGTGGTGTTCATGACCTGGATGCCGCCGACGTCGCTGAGCGTGGAGAGCAGGTAGGGCAGGATCAGGGTCCAGGCGAACTTGAAGACCACCGCTGCCACCGCGAACCGCAGTAGTCCAGGCGTGCCGAAGAGCAGGGCAACGCTCAGGGCCATGCCGATGTAGCCGAGACGCAGGTACATGCGCCGGCGCGGTGTGTCACCGAGAATGGTGGCCAGTAGGGCGGAAGCGATGCCGGCCACGGTGGCCACGGAAAGAACGAGGCTGGTGGCCGACAGGCCGATCCCGGCGTCGGCGGAGATCTGCGCCATGAAGGACCACACGCCGCTCAGGGCGACGTAGAACAGCAGGACCGCCGCCAGGCCTGTGATGTACTGCGCCAGCGGCGGTCGTGCTCCGGAGGTGGCGAGGGAAGCGGCGGGCTCGCGCAGTGCTTCCCCATCGATTCGGGGCACCACCACAACACATACTGCGGCCAGTCCTGCGAGGGTCCAGTAGATGGCGGCTACTCCGGTGCCGGCGTACAGGGCGGGGAAGACGGCCAGGATGAGAGCGCCCATGGCCAGTTGGAAGACGACGAACAGACCGAAGGCGCGGCTGGGGTTGCTGGTTCTTCCGCTCAGGGTCAGGAGGATGACGGTGATCGATCCGGCTGCCAGTGAGGTCACGACCCGGGCCGCCACCAGCCAGCCGAAGTCGTCGAGGAACCCTGAGATCAGATTGCCCAGGACGACGACCGCGGTGAACAGGTAGGTGGCCGTGCGCAGGTTCAGGCGCCGCAGCCACAGGTAGGCCGGGATGGTGGCCAGGCTGAAGGCTCCCAGCTCGGCCGAGAAGAGCGCACCGACCTGTACGGGAGTGAGGGCGAACTGCTCGGCCAGTTTTCCCGCGACGACGGGAGCGGTGAGCAGCACCGTATAGAGAACAGCGCTGTAGACGGAGATGTAGGTGTAGGTTCCTCGGTCGGATCCGGCCGGGGCTTCAGGCCTGCGCAGAGCAGTGGTCATGGGATCTCCCTGGTGGGCGTGATGAAGGCTGATACGTCGAGAGGGGAAGCAGGGGGCGAGGTCCCGGCCGGTGGTGCAGGCAGGGCGGTGCCGTGGTCTGTCTCACGCTGAGGCCGAACCCCACTGTTGAGGCCTAGGACCTGGCGGTGTCCAATGTGTGGGCGTGGGCCGAGTCGTAGACCTTTGTCCCGGCGAACCATGTCTGGTGCGCGGTGATGAAGGGAAGGCGGTCGATGTCGATCTCGTGCGGGTTGTCGCTGAGCACCACGAAGTCGGCGGACTTGCCCACGGCGAGGGACCCGGTGATGTCGTCGAGGCCCATGGCTTCGGCGCACGTGGTGGTGTAGACGCGGATGGCCTCTTCCAGGGTGATGGCCTGCTCCGGCCAGAGGGCACCGGGGAACTGGCCTGTGGGATCCTGCCGGGTGACCAGTCCGTAGATTGCCTCCCATGCGTTCGGGGAGACGCTCACGGGCCAGTCGGAGCCTCCCGCGATGCGGGCACCGGCATCCAGCAGCGCTCGGTTGGGTTGCATCTTCGAGGCGCGCTCGGCGGGCAGCACGGTGGCGATGGCTTCGGAGATCACACCGGGGAACCACAGGGCCGGGGAGATGTCGGCGGTGACGTCCAGTTCGGCGAACCGTGTGATGTCGTCGGGGTGGACGAACTGACCATGGGCGATGTGGTATTTCGGCTCGATGTGCCCGGCCGCACGGATTTTTTCCACGGTGTCGAGGACCATGCGCACGGACGCATCGCCGGTGCAGTGGATCTTGGCGGAGATTCCGCGTTCCGCGGTCCGCAACAGCCAGCCCTCCAGCTCGCCCGGGTCCATGGTGGTGGTGCCGCAGTGGCAGGCGGGAAAGCCGGACTCGGGCAGGTACGGCTCCAGAAAGGCGCCGGTGCCGGCGGGCGGCACGCCGTCCAGGAAGATCTTGATGAAGTCCGGGCGGTGATGGGTGCTGCGTGTTCGATCGCGGTGGGCGATGATGCCTTCCCCCAGCGGGGTGGTGCCGAAGATGAAGTCGTTGGCCTGCATGGAGGTGACCACCCATGCGTGCAGCTGCTCGGCGTCGTCCAGCGTCTTCAACGCCTGCATCAGCTGCAAGGAGGCGGCCGCGTCCTGGAAGGCGGTGATGCCGTAGGAGTGCAGGATCTCGATTCCGCGGGCGGCGGCGCGAGCCAGGTCTTCCGTGGGCGTTGGCCGCAGTCGGGCCAGGGCCTGCTCCACCAGCACCCCACCGGCTTCCAGCAGCACGCCGGTGGCCTGCCCGGTTCCGTCGCGAAGGATCTGCCCGCCTTCGGGGTCCGGGGTGCCGTCCTGGATGCCTGCCAGTTCCAGGGCGCGCGTGTTGGCCCAACGGTTGTGCTTGCTGTCGTCCTTGAGCAGCGCCGGCCGGCCCCCCGTGGCTGCATCCAGTTGGGCGCGCGCCTCGAAGGTGTTGAGCTGTCCCAGGAGGCCTGACCCCCAGCTGCCGCCGATCACCCACTCCTCCGCGCCCAGGCCGGCGGCGTGGGCGGCTACCGCTTCCAGCAGTTCCTCCAGGCTCAGGGTCGGAGGTGCGTCCAGCTCGAAGAGATCCATCTGCCCGGCCAGCAGGTGGTGGTTGTGGACGTCCATCAGTCCCGGCATCACATACGCGCCCGCCAGATCGACCACGGTGGTCTCCGCCCCGCGCAATGACGTGGTGTCGACGCCGAGTGCCATGACCTTCCCGTCCCGGACCGCGATGGCCGAGGTGCGCGGCGTCTCGGCCGTCAACGTGTCGATGACGCCGTTGATCAGGATCAGATCGGCAGGCTGTGCGTTCATGATGTTCCGTTCCTTTTGCTGTGTTGTTGGTCACCTTAGGAGTGCGATTTCGGTAGGCGTTTGCCGAAGCACGCACAGCCGTTGACGATCCGCGTACAAGGAGATGGAGCCGCTGTTGATCTCGTGGCCCATGAGACTTGTGGCCTGCCGTGCACTGCCCGACAGGTCGCTCGACAGTCCGGCGTGAACCGGCACCGTGCACTGGAGAGCGCATGGATTCCCAAGGTGCTGACCAGTGCATGCCTGTGAGGGCGCGGGTTGGTCAGTCAGCTCATCAGCGGGGGTCCGTGAGCTGACATGCCCGCCTCTCACAGCACCCCGGCCTGTGGATTCTCACGCTGCCTGCCGTTCTTCAGGTTCGGTCTCGCCCCACCTCGACCCGCTCGAGGTCCTCGTTGAGGGCCTCATAGACCTCCGGGCGGTTCGCCCGGAGGTGGGCCGCGTAGCCGAGGCCTCCCACGAGCGCCACGAGCAGCAGCCAGGGCAGCAAGGTGATGACGAGGGCGTCGGATCCGGCGAGGACGGGGAAGTTGATGAACGCCAGGGTCACGATGCCGACCAGGCCCAGGAATCCCAGACCGGGGGCGATGAGGGTGCGGCCGAGCCGGGGGTCGCGGGCACGGCGGAAGTGGACCACGACGGCGAGGGCGGCCAGCACCTGGAGCACGAGGATCCCCAGGGTGCCGAAGCCGGTCATGCTCGGGACGAGCGAGGTCAGCGGTTCCAGGCCGAAGATCGCGAACAGGGCCGCGATGCCCACTCCGACGGTGAACTGAGCCACGGAGGCCCGCTGCGGGGTGCCGTTGTCACGGGTGCGGCTGAGGCCGGGCGGCAGGATGCGGGCGCGGCTGAGGGAGTAGATGTAACGGGTCGCGGAGTTGTGCAGGGCCATCAGGGCGGCGAAGAGGCTCACCAGGAGCAGCAGCATCATCACAGTGGTCAAGGTCGACCCGAGGTACCGGTCTGAGAGCGCGAACACGAGATCGCCGGCCTCCAGGTGCGAGATCGCGGTGGTCTGCGCGGTGGTGGCGCCGACAGCGCTGATGATCGCCCAGGTGCTGACGGCCGCGAAGGCGCCGATGAAGCCGATGGCGGTGAACGTCGCCCGGGGGATGGTGCGGATCGGGTTGCGGGCCTCCTCGCTGAACAGACCGGTCGCCTCGACACCGATGAAGGCGTTGGCCGCGAAGAGCAGGCCGATGCCCACTGCTCCGGAGAAGACGATCTGCGGATCGAAGACCTCGGTGGTGAAGCCGTCACGGAGGAGCACGGCGACGTCGAAGACCAGCAGGATCGAGACCTCGAGGACCAGCGCCACCCCCAGGACCTTGGCGCTGAAGTCGATGCCCTGACGGCTGAGCAGGAAGGCCGCCACCACGGCGACCACGCTCCAGAGGAACCAGTGGAGGTCGATGCCGGTGAGCTGGGTGGTGATGGTCTGGGCGAAGAATCCGATCGTGCCCACCGCGCCGGCGACGAAGAAGTTGTAGCCGATCAGGGCGATCAGTGCTGCCACGAGAGCCAGTGGCCTGCCGAGTCCTTTGAGCACGAAGGCGTAGAACCCGCCGGCGTTGACGAGTTCCTTCGACATCTGGGCGTAGCCCACGGCGAACAGGAGCAGGACGACGGTGACGATCAGGAAGGAGCCCACCATTCCGCCACCGTTGCCCAGCGCGATGCCCAGGGCGGTGACGACGATGATGCCGGTCAGGGGTGCCACCGCTGCCAGGACCAGGAAGAGGGACTGTAAGAACAACGGTGTGTGAGGGTCCGGCCTGATCCGAAAGGAGACGGCCGTGTCAGAGTCCACGACCGAG
>NZ_MKJW01000015.1:3310-5400 GCF_001942375.1 Kocuria sp. CNJ-770 | reverse complement strand
GGGTCCATGTGGACCCGGATCGGCAGCGCCAGCCTCACCTCCCAGGGCGGGGCCACTTCCCAGACCCCGGCCCGTGGGGAGTTCAACGCCTACATCGACCTGCTGCTGAGCTACGCGAGCTGGATCGGGATGGGCGTGTGCGTGTTCGGGGTGCTGTTCCTGGGCATCGTACTGGCCACCAACGCCCGCCGCGGCGACGGAGCCGGCCTGGTCAACACCGCCACCCTCCTGGCCTCCGGGGCCGCACTGATCGGTGGAGCCACCAGCCTGATCGGCTTCCTCGTCCCGGCTCGTGCGATGAACCTGACCGGATCTGTCGGGTTCATCCAGGACCAGACCTTCTACCTCACCCTGGCCGTGGCCGCCCTGAGCGTGATGATCGCCGGCGCCAGATGGCCTGGACCCAGCGTGCTGAACCAGCCCGGGAGCTGCTCAAGGGCCTGCTCACCCTGGCCGTGGTCACCGCCTCCGGAGTCACGATCCTCAACGTCCTGGTGGCAGGCACCGACGCCCTGGCCGTGCAGATCATCGACTCCGCCATCGGGGAGGACTTCCAGACCGACGTGCTCAAACTGCTGGCCCTGGACAACGCCACCAGCGCCGGCGCGGCCGATCCGGTGTGGCTAGGCGGCAACGTCATCCTCATCATCGTGGGCGGGGTCGTGGCGATCATCGTGAACCTCATCCAGCTGATGCTGATGGTGCTGCGTACCGGAATGCTGTTCCTGATGGCCGGGATCCTCCCGCTCTCAGCCGCCTTCCTGAACACCGAGACGGGCAAGAACTTCTTCCAGAAGGTCATCGCCTGGACCCTGGCCTTCGCCTTCTACAAGCCGGCCGCCGCCCTGATCTACGGGTTGGCGATCAAGATGTCCACCACCGGGGTGTGGGAGGACGGGAGCAGCGGGCTGATCCAGTTCGCCGCCGGGCTGATGATGATCGTCGCCTCCGTGTTCGCGTTGCCGGTGCTTATCGGCTTCCTCAGTCCCGTACTGGGCTCGATGTCCTCCTCCGGCGGTGGCGGTGGGGCGCTGGGCATCGCGGCGATGGGTGCCGCCATCCCGCAGGGCGCCTCCCACCTGGCTCGCTCGGGGCGTGGGTTCGGCTCTGATTCCTCCTCCACGCCGTCGTCCCAGTCCTCTGCTCCTTCCAAGGGCGGGCCGAGCTCCCCGCCTCCTGGGCCGGCTTCCAGCCCCGGTGGCACCACCGGCACTGCTGGCACCACGGGGGCCAGCACAGCCAGCACAACCAGCACGGCAGGCACGGCTGGTACCGCTGCAGCTGGGGCAGCCGCAGCTCCGGTGGCCTTGGGCATGGCGGCGGCCAACGCCGCGCAGAAGACCGGCGAAGCAGTCACCGAAGCTACTCAGTCCAGTGCAGGAGGTGGCACCTCCAGCGCTGGAAGTTCCACCTCGGGCAACAGCTCGGCGGGTGCAGCCTCTGCCGCGGCACCCAACCAAGACGGAGCCGGGAAACCCGCCACGAGCACCGGGGTGCACCCCACCCCGGGCAATGGTGCAGGTGCGGCAGCGTCTGGCATCGGAGCCCGACCCGCCCCGGGCAGTGCTGCCGGCGCGACGCCGCCCCGTAGCGGGGCGCGGCCGACCGGCCCCTCCGGAGCGAAGCCGGCGGCCAAGGCCATCCAGCAGCAGACACGTGCGTTCAAGGCGCAGATCGCCAATGAGACCGGAAACGAGGGCCGCCCTGATGGCGCAGACCGAAGCTAAGACCAGCGAGAACCGCCCGCGGGTGTACGGCAATTTCCGCACCCCGACCTCCAAGGGCCTGGCCGGGCTGTCCACCGCTGGCACGGTGTTGCTGATCGGTGGTGTGGTCGGCGGGATCCTGCTGATGATGCTCAACCTGTGGCTGGTCGCCCTGACCTTCGAGGCCGTGGTCTTGACCCTGATCGCGCTGTCGATGCAGAAGAACAAGCACGGGCGCACCCTCATCGAGCGCATCGTACGCCGCGCCGGGTGGGCCAATACCCGTTACAGCGGGGCCAATGTCTACCGGGCCGGCCCCGTCAGCCGGGTGCCGGAGGGCACCACGAAGCTGCCCGGGATCTCGGCCCGGTCGAAGATCACGGA
>NZ_MKJW01000015.1:0-3213 GCF_001942375.1 Kocuria sp. CNJ-770 | reverse complement strand
CCCTTCGCCCTTCTCGAGGTGCCGCAGCGCCACCACTACACCGTGGTGTTCTCCTCCGAGCCCGACGGCGGGGGCATGGTTGACCAAGAGCACATCAACCGGTGGGTGGACCGCTGGTCGCACTGGCTGGGGATGCTCACCGACGAGCCGGGGTTGACCGCGGCCTCGGTGACGATCGAGACCGCACCGGACTCCGGATACCGGCTGGCCCGCAAAATCGAGGCGCGCATGGCTGATAACGCACCGCAGTTCGCCCGGGACGTGATCAACGAGTCCGTGCAGATGCTGCCCACCGGGGCCACGGTGACCCGGGCCTACATCGCGGTGACGTTCAAAGCCGCAGTGCGGGCCGGCGGGCGGATCCGCAACGCCGGCGAGGTCGCGGACGATCTGGCCGCGCGCCTGCCCAACCTCACCTTGTCCCTGAACGACACCGGGGCCGGAGTGGCCGAGCCATTGACGGCGCAGCAGTTGTGTGAGGTGATCCGGGTGGCCTATGACCCGGCCGAGGCGGTCCTGTTCGACCGCGCCCATTCTCAGGGCAAGGCTCCGGAACTGGACTGGAGTGAGGTGGGCCCGCAGGCCGCCGACACCTTCTGGGACTCCTACCACCACAACGGTTCCTGGTCGAAGTCCTGGGCGATGTCGGTGCCCCCGCGCTCGACCATCCAGGCCAACGTGCTCCAGGCCCTGATCGCCCCGAACCCCGAGCTGGTGCGCAAGCGCGTCACGCTGCTCTACCGGCCCATCGACCCGGCGAGGGCCGCGCAGATGGTGGAGAACGACATCAACACCGCTACCTTCAACGCCTCTTCCCGCAACCGCGCCACCGCCCGGGACACGAGAGAGACCCGTGCGGCGCAGGCCACCGCGGCTGAAGAGGCTGACGGGGCGGGGCTGTTGAACTTCGGGCTCGTCGTCACCGCCACCGTCCGCACACGGGCCGAGCTGGACGAGGCCGAAGCCATCATCGAGAACCTCGGCACCTCCGCCCGGATCCGCCTGGAGGAGGCCTACGGCGCCCAGGACTCCACCTTCGCCGCCGGCCTACCCCTCGGTGTGGTCATCCCGGACCATTTGGCCCTGCCCTCGACCGTGAGGAACGCCCTGTGATGAAGCAGAAGCAGCGAGACCAGATCATCCTCCCGGCCAGCCGGGGCAACGCCACCACCACCGTCCTGGACCGCGCCTTCGCCCGGGTGAAGCTCGGGAAGGTCTTCGCCCGCCCCCCGCGTACCGGCAGCACCTCGGTCACTGCCAAGGCGCTGGGTCGTCCGGGCCCGCGGGGACACAAGGGCCGGGGGCTGGGCGAGGCGCAGCTGCTGCACCCGATCCGGGAGATGCGCGGCACTAACTACCAGGTCTGCGGACTCTTCCCCTTCCCCATGGGCGGCGGCTCTCCTCTGGAAGGCGTGCCGCTGGGGCGGAACCTGCTCTCGGGGGAACCGGTGTGCTGTGACCCGATCTCCTGGTTCCTGAAGCTGCGGGTGATCTCCAACCCCTCGGCCTTCGTGATGGCCAACCCGGGTCTGGGCAAGTCCTCCATGCTGCGCCGGATGGCGATCGGGTTGGCCGCCTTCGGGGTGTGGCCGCTGATCCTCGGTGACATCAAGGGCGAGCACGTGGCCATGATCGAGCACCTCGGCGGCGCCGTCCTGCCCCTGGGCCGCGGAGTCGGACACATCAACCCCCTGGACGACTGCGGGGCCGTGGCGGCCGCCAAGCTGCTGTCCCCGGCCAGGGCGGAGGAGCTGCTGGATGAGCTGCATTCGAGGCGCCGGTCGCTGATCGCCTCGTTGATCGCGATCCTGCGCAAGAAGCCGCTGGATGAGCGGGAGGAGTCGATCCTGGACCGGTGCCTCACCGTCCTCGAGACCCGCCACGCGGAGTCCGGCACGGTGCCGGTGATGGCGGACCTGCGCCAGGTCCTGAAGGACAAGCCGGTCGAGGTGCGCGAGGTCGCCCTGGACCGCGGCGACGACGCCCGGTACGAGGCCATCACCGAGGGGTTGGAGTCCTCGCTGAACTCCCTGTGCGGCTCCGGGGCCTTCGGGCAGATGTTCGCCCACCCCTCCACCAACCGGATTGATGCCTCCCGGCCGATGGTCTTCGACCTGTCGCGGATCTCCCAGACCGAGTCGGACCTGCGGGCGGCGACCTTGATGGCGTGCTGGTCGGCCGGCTTCGGCACCGTGACCACTTCCAACATGCTCGCTGATGACGGGGTGATCGAGCGTCAGCGGTTCCTGGTGATCCTCGACGAGCTGTGGAACACCCTGGCGGCCGGGCCCGGCATCGTGGACCAGGTCAACGCGCTGACCCGGCTGAACCGGGAGTGGGGGGTAGGGCAGATCATGGCCTCCCACACCCCCTCCGATCTGATGGCAGTCCGCGGGGAAGAGGACCGGGCGAAGGCCAAGGGCATCATGGACCGCTGCGGCATCAAGATCCTCGGCGGGCTCGCCAAGTCCGAGATGCCGCTGCTCACCGAGTCCGTGCCGCTGTCCATGCGTGAGCAGGAGCAGCTCGCTGCCTGGCAGGACCCACCCGCCTGGAACCGCCGGGGTGATGAGGCCCTGGAGTACACCAACGACGACGTCTACGCCCCCACCGACCAGGCATTCACCGACGACGAGCTCACTCAGTGGCTGGCCGACGAGGAGAACGCCGCCTGGTACTTCGACGACCGCACCACCACCCCGCCCCCGGGCCAGGGAAAGTTCTTCATCAAGGTCGGCTCCCGGGCCGGCATCCCGTTCGCCATGGAGTTCACCCCCACCGAGCGCCGGTCCCAGGTCCACGACACCGAGAAGAAGTGGCACGAGGCCAAGTCCCGCGCCGCCCAGGAAAGAGGCGCCCGGTGAGCTCCCTGGACCGCAAGTACCAGACCGGCGGCGGGGAGGTCGCCCTGCTGCTGACCCTGCTCCTCATTCTGGTCGGCGTCCCGGCCATCCTCTACGTCCTCGCCAGCCTGGGACATGCCCTGACCCCGCGCACGGATCCCTTGCCCACCGGGTACTGGGAACGGTCCCTAGGCATTTTCACCGGGGATCTCCCGTGGCGCACCACCGAAATCGTCCTGGCCGCCACCATCGGGATGCTGCTAATGGGATTGTTCGCGCTGTGGGGGTGGAAGCGTCACCAAAAGGCCCAGAAGGTGGTCAAACACGACCGCGCCGCACCGCGCATGGCCTCAGTCCGCGACGTCGCCCC
>NZ_MKJW01000014.1:0-5641 GCF_001942375.1 Kocuria sp. CNJ-770 | reverse complement strand
GATGCGGCCGGGATGGGGGAGAGATGTCCCGGCTGCGAGGGGGGTGTGCTGCTCTGGTAACAACAACTTTGCCAACGTTAACAGGAGCGGTCCATCTACCTTTGTCCAGAGTGTTTGTGACTTAAGTCGAAGATGACGCTTTGCACTTTGGGGGACAGGGAAAAATAGACTGTGCGGGTGACTGATACCAGAGTTCTCGTCGTGGACGACCAGCCGCTGATGCTGGAGGCCCTGAAGTCCTTCTTCTCCGCCGAGCCGGGGTTCGACGTCATCGGGACGGCGTCCAACGGGCGTGAGGCCGTCGACCGCTGTCTGGTGTCCGATCCGGACGTGGTGCTCATGGACATGAAGATGCCCGTGATGGACGGCATCGAGGCCACTCGGGAGATCACCTCCCGCAGCCCCCGCTCCAAGGTCCTGGCCCTCACCACGTTCTCCACCCTGGAGTTCGTGGTGCCGGCCCTGCGTGCGGGCGCCGCCGGCTACCTGGTCAAGGACGCCCGGCCGGACGAGATCATCACGGCGGTGAACCAGGTCCTCGACAACGAGATCGCGCTCTCCCCGGCCATCGCCCGGGCCCTGGCGGACAACGTCATCTCCGTGCCGGACCAGCAGCAGGCGCGCTCGGCGGACGACACCCTGCGCTCGCTGCTCACGGACCGGGAGATGGAGACCGTGACCCTGCTGGCCCAGGGGCTCAGCAACCGGGAGATCGCCGAGCAGATGCACGTCTCCGAGGGCAGTGTGAAGGCCTACCTCGGCCGGGTGTGCGAGAAGTTCGGCGTGCGGGACCGCGTGCAGGCGCTCATCAAGGCGTACCAGAGCGGTCTCGTGGATCCCCAGCTGCGCGACCTCTGAGCCGCTGCTCGGAGCTCGGGTCAGGCCGGAAGTCCAGCTGCAATGTAGACAAAAGTGCATTCATCTGCATGTGCAAACACGGCAGAATCGTCAGTGCGAGCAGAGAAAAGAAGTCGGTGGAGGAGCGAGAGACGTCCCCACGGTGCCCGGCCCGTCCCCCCATGAGGCCCTGCACCCGACCGGACGGTCCACCGACCTGCTCACGGTAGGGGGCCGCCCCGGGATAGTCCCCCCTGGACCGGGATGCGGCCGCGCAAGGCTTGGATCACCTTGCATCCCCAGCGGCCGATGGCCCCCTACCGTGCAACACCGCTGATGAGCGCAACGGCCCCACCGGTTCCGGTGGGGCCGTTCTCGTGCCCCCCGTCCGGGAAGGTGGTCAGTCCCGTCCGCGCTCGCCGGCGCGGCTGTGGCCGAAGAACCAGGTGATGTGCTCCCGCAGCGCGGCGGCGGCGTCCTGACCCCGCCGCTCCTGGAACGCCTGCAGAATCTCGTGGTGCTGCCGCTGGAGCGTGCGCCGCACCTGCGGCCAGTCCTCGAGTCCCGCCACCGTCTCCTGGACGTAGCCGATCGTGGCCTGGCGCAGCGAGGACATGACGGTCTCGACCACCACGTTGCCCGCCAGCGAGGAGAGCAGGACGTGGTACGCGGCGTCGTGGGCGTGGAACCGCTCGTCGGGCAGCTGCGGGTCGTCCATGGCCGCCACCAGCTCGGCCGCGTGCTCGAGCGCCGCCGCCCGCTCCGGGGTCTCCGGGGCGGCGGCCGCCTCCAGCGCCGACTGCGTCTCGAGCAGCAGCCGGGTCTGCACCAGGTCCCGCACCGGCAGGGACCGGGTGGCCACGTGCAGGCGCAGGGCCCAGCCCAGGGCGGCCGAGGGCTCCGAGATGACGACCGCGCCGGCGGCCGGGCCGGAGCCGGTCGAGGACCGCACGAGGCCCATGGCGTCGAGGATGCGGATCGCCTCCCGCACCGAGGCGCGGGAGATGCCGAACTCCTCGGCGAGCTGGCGCTCCCCGGGCAGCTTGTCGCCCACCGAGATCTCCCCGGAGCGCAGGCGTTCCTCGAGCCAGTCGAGGACGACGGTGTACATGCGCGAGGCCGTGGGCACGGGCTGCTCCTGACGTTGGACGGGATGCGCTCCAGTCTAGGGAACGGGCGAGGCCCCGCCGGATCCGGGATCCGGCGGGGCCTCGTGGGCGCTCAGGAGGTGGGGACCATCCAGGCCAGCACGTTGGACTGCAGGAACACCAGGGTGCACAGCAGGAGCAGCAGGCCCACGGACCACCAGATGACGGAGCGGAAGATCGCGGACTCCTTGCCCTCCATGCCCACGGCGGTCGCGGCGATGGCGAGGGACTGCGGGGAGATCATCTTGCCGACCACGCCGCCGGAGGTGTTCGCGGCGGTCATCAGGTGCGGGTCCAGCCCCGTGCCCTCGGCGGCGGTCTTCTGCAGGTTGGAGAACAGTGCGTTGGCGGAGGTGTCCGAGCCGGTGACGGCGGTGCCGAGCCAGCCGAGCACGGGGGAGAAGAAGGCGAAGGCCGCGCCGATGCCGGCCACCCACGTGCCGATGGAGATGGTCTGCCCGGAGGTGTTCATCACGTAGGCCAGCGAGAGCACGCTCATGATGGTCAGGGCGGAGAAGCGCATCTTCCAGAACGAGCGTCCGATCTCGGCCACCGCGTCGCCGATCGACAGCCGGAAGCGGCCCCCGGCGGTGAACACCGAGTAGACGACGGCCACGAGCAGACCCGTGAGCAGCAGCAGCGTGCCGGGGCTGGAGAGCCACTGCAGCTTGTAGACCGTGCTGCTGAGCGGCTCGCCCTCGGCGTCGAGCAGGCGCCCGTCCAGGCCGGGCCAGGGGATCGACACGTCGGTGCCGGCCAGTGCGGCCGGCACGTCCGCGCCGAGGGTCCACAGCTTGGCGACCCCGAACACGGCCACCACCAGGACGTAGGGCAGCACGGCCATCCACACGCGGGCCGGGGTCAGGCCCTCGGGCGCCGGGGGCTTGTCCACGCCGAGGCGGGCCCGGACGCCGTCGGCGCCCTTCGGCCGCCAGAAGCGCAGGAGGAGCACGGCCGCGGCCAGGCCCACGAGGGACGCGACCACGTCGGTGAGCTCGTAGGAGAAGTACGTGGCGGTCCACCACTGGGCGACGGCGAAGGAGAGGCCGATCACGAGGGCGGCGAGCCAGGCCTCCCGGAGCCGCGGACTCCGTCGATGATGAACAGCAGGATGAAGGGGACGAGGACCGCGAAGAACGGCGCCTGATGGCCGACGACCGCGCCGATCCGGGCGGGGTCCAGCCCGGTGAGCACACCGGCGGTGGTGATCGGGATGGCGATCGCGCCGAAGGCCACGGGGGCGGTGTTGGCGATCAGCACCACGGTCGCCGTCTTCAGCGGTTTGAGTCCCAGCGCCAGGATCATCGTGGCCGTGATGGCCACGGGGGCGCCGAAGCCGGCGAGGGCCTCCAGCAGGCCGCCGAAGCAGAAAGCGATGAGCACCGCCTGGATGCGCAGGTCGCCGCCGCCGATGGTGTCGAAGATCGTCCGCAGGTCCTCGAAGCGCCCGCTGAGCACCGTCACCTGGTAGAACCACAGGGCCATGACCACGATCCACACGATCGGGAACAAGCCGTAGACCGCCCCCTGCGTCGCCGAGAGCAGGGCCAGTCCCAGGGGCATCCCGAAGGCCAGGACGGCGACGACGATCGCCGCGACCAGGGCCGTGGCCCCCGAGACGTGGGCTCGCGCCTTCACGCCCAGGAGCATGACGAAGAAGGTGAGCAGCGGGACGGTGCCGACCAGGGCGGAGAGCGCGACGCTCCCGCCGACGGCATCGGTCATGGAGGTGAAGGTGGTCACGCGATCTCCGGAGGACGAGGGGCGGGCGGGGGCAGGGAGCACCCGTGGGCAGGGCCGCCTATGGTCGGACCACAGGCGCACGAGCACGAACAGTACATGTCCCAGGTCACACGCCCAAGCCGGACACGGGCTCGGCCCCGGGTCGGCCGAGCTCGATTGTGTGACCGCTCTCACCGGTCTAGCATGGTCAGACCACAGGCGGCGGCGCGTCGTCGTCCCCGTTCCCCGCACCGTCCGGAGGCCGCATGAGAATCGCCCTGTTCGCCACGTGCATCGTGGACGCGATGTACCCGAGGGTCGCGCTGGCGACCGTGCGGGTGCTCGAGCGGCTCGGCCACGAGGTGGTGTTCCCGCCCGGGCAGGGCTGCTGCTCGCAGATGCACGTCAACAGCGGCTACATGGACGACGCCCTGCCGGTGGTCCGCAACCACGTCCACGCCTTCTCCGCCGCCGACTACGACGTGGCCGTGGCCCCCTCGGGCTCCTGTGTGGCCTCCCTGGGGCACCAGCAGCCCATGGTCGCCCGCGCCGGCGGCGACGAGGAGCTGGCCCGGCAGGCCGAGGCGGTCGCCGCGAACACCTACGAGCTCTCCCAGCTGCTCACCGACGTGCTCGGCGTGACCGACGCGGCCGCCCAGCTGGGCTCCTGGTTCCCGCACACGGTGACCTACCACCCGTCCTGCCACGGGATGCGCCTGCTGCGCCTGGGCGACCGGCAGCGGGACCTGATCGCCTCGGTCGCCGACCTCGAGCTCGTGGACCTGCCCGACGCCGAGGAGTGCTGCGGGTTCGGCGGCACCTTCTCCTTCAAGGTTCCCGAGGTGTCCGCGGCGATGGCCGAGGAGAAGATCGACAACATCGTCGCCACCGGCGCGCAGCTCTGCACCGGGGGCGACGCCTCCTGCCTGCTGCACCTGGGCGGGGCCATGGCCCGCCGGGACGCCGGCGTGACCACGGTGCACTTCGCCGAGATCCTCGCCTCGACCCGGGGCAACCCGCTGGAGGTCTCCGGGCCGGTGGAGCTGTCCATCCCGTCCGCGAAGGGGCGCCGCGCGGTGCCGTCGTCGCGCCCGTCCGCCACGTCCGTGCCGTCCGCCACCCGAGGAGGTGCCCGGTGAGCCGCACCGCCCTGGGAATGCCCGCCGTCCGTCCCGTGCACGGGCAGGGGAACCTGCACGCCGAGACGGCGTTCCCCGCCGCCGCGAAGCACGAGCTGGGCAACGCGCAGATGCGCGCCAACATCCGGCACGCCACCCACACGATCCGCGGCAAGCGCGCGCGGGTGGCCGGTGAGCTGCCGGACTGGCAGGAGCTGCGGGCCGCCGGCTCCGCGATCAAGGAGCGCGCCATGGCACACCTGCCGGAGCTGCTCGAGGAGTTCGAGCGCAACGTCACCGCTCGCGGCGGCACCGTGCACTGGGCCCGCGACGCGGAGGAGGCCAACCGGATCGTCACCGAGCTCGTGCAGGCCACCGGCTCCACCGACGTCATCAAGATCAAGTCCATGGCCACGCAGGAGATCGGCCTCGACCAGCACCTCTCCGCGGCCGGGATCGAGGCCACCGAGACCGACCTCGCCGAGCTGATCGTCCAGCTGGGCCACGACAAGCCCTCCCACATCCTGGTTCCCGCCATCCACAAGAACCGGCACGAGATCCGCGACATCTTCCTGGCCGAGATGCCCGAGACCGACGAGAGCCTCACCGCCGAACCGCGCGACCTCGCCGAGGCGGCCCGGTCCCACCTGCGGGAGAAGTTCCTCTCCACCTCGGTGGCGATCTCCGGGGCCAACTTCGGCGTCGCCGAGACCGGGACGCTGACCGTGGTGGAGTCCGAGGCAACGGCCGGATGTGCCTGACCCTGCCCGAGACCCTGATCACCGTGATGGGCATCGAGAAGATCGTGCCCACCTT
>NZ_MKJW01000013.1:0-5701 GCF_001942375.1 Kocuria sp. CNJ-770 | reverse complement strand
TCGCGCCCGCCGAGGGCCGGGGAGACGGACCTCGGTGTCGTCGGTGCGATCGGTGGCCACGACATCCGGGTCGTGCAGCGGCCGGGGAACCTGGCCGACTTGAGCGCCTCACCGGTGGAGCTGCGCATCGACGATGCCCCCGGTGTAGCCGTTGAAGTCACCCGCGCGACGTCGCTGAACCCAAGTGTCGGAATGATCCAACGGCTGGAGAACCAGGTGCGGGCATTGCCGGAAGAAGTCACCAAGCGTGAAGCGGGCCTGGAGTCCGCCCGGCAGGAAGCCGTCGACGCCCGGGAAGCTTTGGGTGTCCCGTTCAAGCACCAGGACGCACTGGAAGCCGCCCGCTGGGAGGTCGAACGGATTGGGCGCGCCATGCGCGGAGAAGAGACGCCGCAACCGACTTTGGATCCGGAGCTGGAGGCGTTGAAGAAGCGGATGCGCATTAACTTCCCCGACGCTCCCACCGCGGGTCGCAGCAGTGGCGGGCATGGTGGAAACGGCCCCGGGCGTCCGCTCGAGGTGGCGCGGCGGCACGACGAGCAGCGTCCCCAGCAGGGCGGCTTGGAGCTGTAAATACTCGCTCTGCTAGGTCTATTCAGATGAACGGTGCCCGCTCCCCACTGGGGGAGCGGGCACCGTCGTTGCGTGGTGACCACGTGCTCGGGAAGCCGTCCACAGCTGGCGGCTACGGAAGTGCCACGGTCGGGCGTGAGGTGACCTGCCGGCTGTGGTCGGGTGGTCGGATGGGGTCCTCGCTGTCCATCATGGGTGCGGGAAAAGCCGCGGAGCGATGGGAGCTTTTGCCGTGCCCATGTGGGCACGGGGCCAGTGCCTCAGCCACGATTCACTCCGTCAGGAGGCAGTGTCAGCCGACTCCGCCAGCTCCTCGGGAGCACTGTCCGACGAAGGACTGGCACCATTTTTAGCCGCCTTACGCCGCTGCACGCGCTGTACCTTTTCGGGTGCAGCGAGCCCGATTTTGCGTAGCTCCTCGGCGGTCCATCCGCCGTTGTTGACGGCGGCCTGGAACGCCTGGGCATCGTTCTTCTCGGCCTCTTTGAGGGCCTCGCGGGCCTCGTCGAGAGCGCCTCGTGCGGTAATCGCCCGGCGGACATAGTCCATCCGGTCGTTGAGCAGCCGCTGTGCTGCTTCTTCTGCCTGCTGGGGGTCAGTGAGCTTCGCCATGCCCCCACGTTAACGGACGCACACGGCGCGTTCCACAGTCCACGGGCGTTCCGCCGGCGTTTCGCACCCGTGGTGCCCCAGCGGAGCAAAGCTATGTTTTATGTGCCATAAAATGCGTACACCGCTAGCCCACGGGGCTTTGCGGTGGCACACTGGTCGTGCGGGGCCCACAAAGTGGGGGCGCTGCGCTGGGCCGGCAAGGAGAGGAGGTGCTGTGGTGGAGCAGGAGAATCCGCGTCGGGTGTGGAAGTCGAGGCGGAAGCGGATCGAGGGCAAGACCCAGTACGTCCGGGTGTCCATGTCGGAGTCAGAGCGTGCTGCGTTGATGGTGCTGGAGCAGCAGACCGGGCTCTCGCCCTCGGCGCTGATGGTCGAGGCGGTGTTCGGATCGGCGGATCCGGTGGCGGTGCAGTTACGACGAAACCAGCTGGCCGAGCTGATTCAAATGCGACACCAAATGGCGACGATCGCCAACAACGTGAACCAGATCGCCCGGCACGCCAACAGCACCGGTGAAGTGCTGCCCGAGACGGCAGAGACGTTGCGGGAGGCCCGCCGATTCGGTGACGAAGTGCTGGCCAAGATCGAAGAGTTGATCCCGTGATCCCGAACATCACCAAGGGCGACAAGCCGATCGGGCTGATGAAGTACCTGGTGGGTCCAGGCCGTTCCAACGAGCACACCGACCCACACCTGGTGGGCGGATCGCCGCTCATCATGGCCTGGCACGACGACGCGCAGCTCAACGAGGAAGCCGCGGTGTCGATTGCCCGCGAGATCGACCTGAACCGGCGCGCCTTCGGGGTGGACGCCGACACCAAACACATCTGGCACTGCTCGTTGTCGATCCCGTACCAGGACCGCGAGGTCACCGATCAGGAATGGTCGGACATCGCCCAGCGGTTCATGGACGAGATGGACTTCACCGAGGCTGGGGCCAAGGCCGGCTGCCAGTGGGTGGCGGTGCATCACGGACGTTCCACCAAGGGCAACGACCACATCCACATCATGGCCTCCACGATCCGCAGTGACGGGACGAAGTGGGCCGATGGCAACGACTTCTCCCGCGCGCAGAAGGTCGCCCGAGGCATCGAGAAGGACTTCAACCTCATCCAGCTCGGCAACCACTCCGAACGGTGGCTACAGCAGGGCGAGGTGCGGCGGGACAGCACTAGGGAGCCGACCCGGTTCGCGCTGGAGCGCATCGTGCGGGCGTGCGCGGTGGCCGCCGAATCAGAGGCGCAGTTCGTGCGTCAGATGCGTCGGGCGAACATGCTCGTGCACCCCCGTTTCGCGGCCGGTACTGACTCGGTGGTGACCGGGTACTCCGTGGCGGAGCGCCCGCCGAAGGGCATGCGACCGCTGTGGTTCGGTGGCGGCAAGCTCGCCCAGGACCTCACGCTGCCGTCCCTGCGCACCCGCTGGCCGGACACCCCCGAGGCCGCCCAAGAAGCATCAGTGGAATGGATGGCCGCTAAGCGGCACCGCCGCATCGTCCACCCGGACGCACCCGGTGCGGCCCTGGACGAGGAGACCGCCCGGCGGCTGGCCGGGGAGCTGAAAGAGGTCCGCCGGCGGCTGGTCAAGATCGCACCGGACGACCACCAATCGTGGGCGCACGCGGCGCGTGAAGCCTCTGGGGTGTTCGCCGCGTGGTCGCACGCCACCGAAGACGGCCAAGGACCGTTAGGGCGCACGGCCCGGGTGCTGGCCCGGTCCGCGCACCGGTCCGGGGTGAAGATCACCACCCCGCTGCAGGCGCCGCTGCGCACCAGTGGCACCACGGCCTTCCTGCTGGCGGCCACGCGGGCTCCGTCCCCGATGGCGCAGGCGCTCATCATGCAGCAGATGCTGCGGATGACCCGGGCATTCCAGGACATGCACCAGGCCAACAAAGAGCTGCGCGAGACGCAGCTGATCGTGGACGCCTTCCAGCAGCACCTTTCGGTCGTGGCGGAGCCCCTGCCGGACGTGAAGCCCACGCGGACGCGCACCGCCTCCCATGCCGGACCGGTGCGTGAGCGTGGTGCGCTGCGCGAGACCCAGGGCCCCACAGCCGTTCCCACTCCCTATGTCGACCGCACCCCCCGCACGGACCACGGAATGGAGCTGTAGAGATGAGCACACAACCCGACGGCGTGAACGACCTGCTCTCCCGAGACCTCCAAGCGGCGATGGCCGTGGCCGGCCGCTGGGGCGAGATGATGGCCCGCCAGCGCGCCGAACAGGTCCGCCAACGTGTCACGGAGCAGCAGCACCGGCGGCGTGAGCTGGAAGAGCGCTTCGAAGCCGAACGCGCCGTGATGCGCACCGAGCTCGCGCCCGTGGAGCAGGACCGGTTCTGGGAGACCGCCAAGCCGGAAGACATCGCCGGCCACTACGGGCTGGCCCGGCAGTGGGAGCAGCACGACGAGGTCGCCCAGGCCGCGCGAGGACGGATCGAGGGGCAAGTGAAGGAACGCCACGGGTTGAGCGTGGAGGACTACCTCGAGCAGCGGACCCCGGAGCCGCAGCGCACCGAATCCGTCGAGCAGGAGGCAGCCGCACGCGAGACAGTGGACGCCCAACGTGACCACGCCGCCGCCGCTCTGAACGCCGCTGAGGCTGGCCGTGGCGATCTCCAGAACGACACCGATGCACGCAATGCTGCCGCTGAGGCCGAGGAGCTGTGGGACTCCGGGGACCGGCGCGCCAACCTGGCCAGTCGACTCATGGACGCCCTCGGTGGCACCGAGGAAGGCCGTGATGGCGTGCGCGCACGCCTGGCGGCGGACCGGGACCAGGGCACGCCCCCGATCGACGCCGTGCGATCCACCCAACGCGGCCCCAAGGCGCGGAAGAACACCGGGCGCGCAGCGGGACGGGAGAGGGGCCTGGAGCTGGGCTGAGGCCCTTCAAGCACAAGAGAAGGGGCGCAACCTGTGACAGGTTGCGCCCCTTCCGCTGTGAGGGTCAGTCGAACAGACCATCCGGTGGCGGCTCCAGGGTCAGGGGCACTCCCTTGGGGCTGTGCGTCCTAGGGGTGCAACCGTGGAAGGGCCCTTTCTCCTCGAAGAGCACACGCATCGTGGGATCGGCGTAGTCACGCCACCACACGGCTAATCCCGTAGACGGATCGGTGCGTAGCTGCTCCCACGCCCGCCACAACCCCGTCAGACGGCTCACCGCTTCCTCATGTCGCCACCACTGGGCGCACCAGGTGAACGTGGTCGAGCGGCCCGCAGGGTCCAGCTGACGTCGGTACACGGGCGCCAGTTGCTCGGTCACGAACTCCGCCACGTTCGCGTAGAACAGCTGTGCAGGAGGCTGTTCCTCGACGTCCTCGTTGCCGTCGGCGGCTTCCTCTTCCCAGTTCATGTCTACTCCTTCACCAGCGCCGCCCACCGGTTCCCGGCAGGCGCGGCCGCCGCTGGCTCAGCAGCCGGCTTCTCGGACTCGTCGCCCTGGTTGACGGTGGCCGCCGTCGGGTTGTTGTGGGCTTCTTCGGAGGCCCTGGACGCATCCGCGTAGGGGCGGTGGTCAATCGGAATGGTGCGCAGCAGCACGGCCCGGGCCCCGGAGCCGAACATCACAGCCCTCCCCTTGGGCAGGGCGGACAGGTCCGCCACCGACATGATGTCGTCGGTGGCGTCCTGGCGGGAGGTGGACCCGGAGTCCTTCTGCCTCGAGGAGGACACGGAGGTGTAGGTGTACTTGCCGATCAATTCGACAAGCATCTTCAAGTAGCCCTCCTCTTTGACGTTGCCGCCGTAGGTGACGACGTTGGCGGTGGAGAACAGCTTCTTCATCCCCGACTCACCCCACACGTCCACCCCCTGGGACCAGGACTGCAGGAACGTGGAGACCACGATGCCCCGGGACCCGTAGTGGCTGTAGAGGTTGGGCAGGTTCATCCAGCGGCACACGTTGGCCGCCTCATCGAGCACGCACAGCATCGGGGTGGACAGCCGGCCCCCGCGCTGGGTGACGGCGTGCTCCTCGGCGGCGGTCACGGTGGCCACGGTCAGTGCGGTCACCAGCGGCCCGGCGGTGCCGGCGCCCTCCTTGGACAGGGCGTAGAGGGTGTGCTTGCCGCGCACGAATGTCTGGGGGTCGAATTGCGGGCGGTCATCGTCCGGGCCAGTGGGGTTGACCCAGGCGGCGATCTTTTCGTTCTTCAGGCACGCGGCCATCTGCAGGGCGGTGGAGTAGACGCTGCCCCGGTACTTCTCCGGTTGGTGGATGGTGCTGGCCACCGAGTCGGCTTCCTTGGTCCACCCGTGCTCATCGAGCAGTAGCGCGGGGGTCTCATCGGTGGAGCGGGTCAGCCAGTAGTGGACCTTCTCGATGGGCTCCCCGCCGACGGCGGCCGCGAGCAACAGCCCGGCGAGCAGGTCCTTGCCGGCGGAGTCGAAGTGGCCATCGCCCTTGGCCCCGACGTCCCGGGAGCCGGCGGCGAAGTTGTTCGCCATCTCGGCGGCGCGCTCACTGTCGGTGACGTAGGTCAGCGGGTTCCACCACCAGGTGGGCTGCTCCC
>NZ_MKJW01000012.1:2835-5948 GCF_001942375.1 Kocuria sp. CNJ-770 | reverse complement strand
GGGTCGGCCAGTGCACGACCCAGGCGGTTCATCACGTCGAGACGCGAAGCAATAGTCAGCATGCACTGAACTATACAGCGCGCGCTGAACACTCGGTCACAGGCGTCAGCCCAGATCGCACGCCCGTAAGGGGATCCTTCACCGCACGTCGGCTGGCCCGCTCGCTCCCGGACGCGAGGGACATCGCGGGCGAGCTCACCATCAAGGGAGTGGCGCTCAGTCTCGGAGGCAGCGTCTACGACCCCAACGACGCCGTCGGCCGGTTGCTGTTCAACGTGCTCGGCATGGTGGCCGAGTTTGAGGCGGACCTCATCCGCCTACGCACCCGCGAAGGCATTGGCATCGCCAGATCCAAGGGCAAACTCAAAGGCAAGAAGCCCAAGTTCTCGCCCTCTCAGCGCAAGCACCTGCTGACGTTGCACACGGCCGGCGAACACACCCAAGCCGAGTTCGCCGAGCTGTTCAACGTCTCCCGCACCACCATCTACCGCGAGCTGCGCCGCACCACGGCCGACACCTGACCGCGCCTGCACCGCCACTGAGCAATCACAGAAACCCGCCACCAAGCCATCACATCCACAGTGTGGTCGCGATCATCTGGTGCACCGGTTTCCGTCCCGCCCTGAACCATCTCGCCTCCCTGGGCCTGAGGCGCGAGAACGGCGTGCCCAAGACCATCGGCACACGCTCCGCCGACGAGCCCCGCCTGCACCTGCTCGGGTACGGGGACTGGACCGGCTTCGCCTCAGCCACCCTGATCGGGACGGGCAGGACGGCCAAGGACGCAGTCCATGACATCACCAGCCATCTCCCCGCGGCGTCACCCCCACAATAGATAAGCCGTCGCTTGTGTCATGAGCAGTCGCTTGTTAGTGTGGAGGTATGTCTTCACCGATACAAATTCCGGCCGTGGCCTCGGACCTCTCGGCCAAAGAACGCGCCGCCTACCTGGCCCCCACCCTCTCGGCTCTGGCCGACGAGAACCGTCTGACAATCGTGCTGTGCCTCGCCGATGGCGCCAAGACGAACAAGCAGCTGCAGGAGGCCACCGGCCTCAGCCAGGCACTGGTCAGCCATCACGTCTCCGCCCTGCTCAAAGCGGAACTGATCGAAGTGGCCCCGCAGGGCCGGTCGAACCTCATCTCGATCTGCTGCGAACAGTTGGCCGCCCCAGTTCAATGGCTGGCCCACCTTGCCACCCTGACTCCCGCAGGACAGCGAGCCTGCTGCACCGAGGCCGAGATCCCGGCACGCAGTGTGGTGACCGATGCTGACTGACACGCTCGGCACCTTCGCACTGCTGCTGGGCGAGCTGCTGGCCCTGTTCCTCGTCGTCTCGACCGCCGTCGCGCTGATCAACCGGCGATTCGGCCCGGAGAAGATGCGCGACTGGATGAGCAGCGGGAAAGTCCCCGGACCCATCAAGGGACTACTTTTGGGGGCGGTGACTCCATTCTGCTCCTGCTCGACACTGCCGATGCTGGTCGGAATGCTCAACGCCGGGGTCGCCTTCCAGACAGCGATGACCTACCTCATCGCCTCACCGCTGCTCAACCCGATCATCGTCGGCGGCATCGGAATCATCTTCGGGTGGACGACCGCCATCGTCTACACGCTCTTCACCCTGGCCGTCTCACTGCTCGCCCCGTGGGTATGGCGCGGCCTGGGCCTGGAGAAGGCGCTCAAGCGCGTGCGCGTGCAGGGCGAGAAGACGCCCGAGCCGTGGAAAGGAATGCGCGGCGAGATGCCCGGAGCGCTCCGCCAAGCCTGGACCGATCTGCGCCCCCTGCTTGTGCCCATGCTCATCGGCGTGGCGATCGGAGCCGCGATCTACGAGTTCGTCTCCGAGGATCAGCTGACCGCCTTCGCCGGAGCCAACATCTGGTGGGCGGTGCCCCTCGCGGCGATCATCGGCATCCCACTTTACATCCGCTTGGAGACCATGCTCCCGATCGGGCTGGCCCTCCAGTCCGCCGGTGTGGCCCTCGGCCCGATCTTCGCCCTGATGATCGGCGGGGCCGGGGCCTCCCCGCCAGAGGTCTCGATGCTCACGGCGGTCTTCAAGCCACGGCTTCTCGTGACATTCGTCGTCACCATCCTGGCCGTCGCGATCGCCGGCGGCTACATCCTCACGATCACAGCCTGATCCCGACAACTGTCCCCGTAAACCCACCACAGGAAAGGAACCACCATGGGACTGAAGGACCTGTTCACCGGACGCTCGAAGAACGAGCAGTCGGACTGCTGCAACGTCGAGATCGTCCCGGCCGACGAAGACGATAAGCAGCAGAACACCAACACTGAAGCACCTCAGCAGACAGGCATGAGCTGCTGCCAGGACGCCAAGACAGAAGGCTGATCCTTCCCACGGAACTTCGATGCTGTGTCATAGGAACAGCCACGAGGGCCCCGCCACTGGCGAGGCCCTCGCCGTGTGCGCAATCCAACCCTTCGACCATGCCACGCTGCTCGCCCCCGATACCGCGCAGACCTCGGCTGCAGTGAGCACGACGAGATGTGGCGACACCTGCCCGATCTTCCCCGGCAAACGCTACGAGGACTGGCAGTTGAACAACCCCGCAGGACTTGGGCTCGACGCTGTGCACCCCATCCATCACGAGATCGGATCCCGCATCCGCGACCTCATCACCGAACTCACCTGACCCAAGATCACGACCGGCCCAGCGCACCTGCCGAGCATGGACCTCTCCCTTTTCACCGATAGCCCCGGCCGGCCCTGGCCGGGGCTATTCCGTCATCTCCATCATCGGACCCTGCCGGTGATCCTGCGCGCCTCGTCCTCATGACGACGCGCCTCGGCCTCGGCATCATCGGCCTCGTGCAGCACCTGACGGGCGCGATCGCGCATGTCGGCGATCTCGATCGGTCCCACTGCCATGTCCATCACCCCCTCTCCTAGTCGCCCAACCCGTGGCCACGGTCGTGGTCACGGGAGACCTCGATGGTCTGACGCCGCTCCTGGTCCAGCTGACGACGAGCCTGACGCGACCGGGACATGAGCCCCTGCTCGCGTGCGTCGCGCTGTGCCTCGACCTGCTGGCGCATGGTGTCCTGCGTGACCGGCTCGAGCTTCGAGGACCCGAAGCGCGTCG
>NZ_MKJW01000012.1:0-2724 GCF_001942375.1 Kocuria sp. CNJ-770 | reverse complement strand
TTTGCCCGGAAGCCGAGGACGTGGCGGCCCTTCGCCTCGCCGCGGTTGTCGCCGGCGGCTCGCTCAAGGTCGCGGAGCGTGCTCTCGGGGTAGGCCCGGTAGCCATGATCGCGGCCCTCGGTGCGCCCCAGGCTGAGCACCTGCCGGCCCCAGGCATCCTCGGTCCCCGCACGCAGCTGGATGTCGAGCATCTGAGGTGACCGCTCGCTCTGCAGCGCGATCATCTCGAGGCCGGTCCGCCTCACGCCGACGAACCCGTCGAAGGCGAGAGCCTTCTTCGGCTGCTCCGGTTCACGCGGCCGGGTGTACGCCCGCGGCTCCTGACGGGCCTCGGACGGCTCAGCAGCCTCCTGGGCGGCAGGAGGTGCCGCGACCGGCTCCTGAGCCGTCTGCGGGGACTGCACGGGCTCCGTGACCGTCGGGGCCTTCTCGTCGCGCTCGCGGTCCTCGTCGGTCATCGCCCGTCGCCGACGGCGCGGTGCGACCTCGAGGTCGTCGTCCTTGTCCTGAGCTCCCTGCGTAGCGAGAGGATCAGGTCCTCCACCGCGGATGTCACGGTCCAGGGCCGCGCGGCTCTCGGGGGTGTCCAGTGCCTGCTGCTCGGCCCAGAGGTCATCGAGGGCAGCAGAGGCGCGATCACGGGCCGAGACGGCTGGCGCCTCGCGCTCGAAAGGCTTGATCGCCGGCATCTTGGTCACCGGCGACCGACCGTGTTGCGCCGCCAGCGCCTCGAGGTCCTTGAGCAGTTGCTGTCGCTCGACGCCCGGCAGCTCGCCGACCTCGCGCGGCGGGAGGTGCGTCAGATCCTGGTGGGCGGCCACGCGCTCCCAGGTGCCCTGGGCGACCTGCTCGAGCTGGTCCTGCACTCCGTCATCTCCGAAGCGGGGGCCGAGCGACCGCTTCGCGAACGGGTTGCTCCGACCGACGACCTTGAAGCTGCGCAGCTTCACGTCGCCAGCCTTCGTCTCGCGCAGCGACGTCGTCACATCGCCATCGGTGACTGCCTCGAGCGTGTCGCTGAAGGTGCGCATCCGATCGTTGCGATCCAGACCGGCCAGAGATCCGGCGTAGGTCACCGACATGTGCTCGATCGCCAGGTCGACACCCTCGCGCACCTTCTCCTTGTCGGTGAGCTTTCCCTTGAGACGTGCCCAGTACGTCGCAGGATCGCTCTTACCCCGCTCGTACTGCTCGCTGCCGACCGGGGCAAGAGTCTGGGCGGGCAGGCCGTACTCCGCATGGCGCTCATTGAGACGCTCGTCCATACGACGGCGCAGCTCGTCGATGTCGGTCAGCGTGCCCCGCAGGCGCTGCCCCGCACGGTAGCGTTCGCCCTCGACCACCATGTCCTTGGCGATCACGGAGTTGATGACCACGTGGACGTGGTACTTGCCGCCCTCGCCACGCTCGCGCGCAGCCTCGGACCCCTCGGCGTCGGTCTGACCGACCATGAGCATCTGCTCGCCCGGATACATCTCGGTCAGGCTCTCCTGGACGAACCGGAACGCCTCGGCCGTCTGCTGCGGATCATCCGGGTTCACCTCATGCGGAGCGAAGCTGTACTCCATGTGGTAGCCCTCATGGCAGAGCTCGTACTCGTTCTCCGGTGCGACACGGACATGCGTCGCCGTCTCACCGGGGCGAGCCGGCCGCCAGTTCTTCCCGACCTTGAGGTGCGTCGCCTCAGCAGCATCGTCCGGCTCGTAGTAGCGACCCTTGCTCTTGCGCACCTTGCCCTGCTGGCCGTGCTCCTGTCGGAGGTCGAGGAAGTCCGCGGCGGCGGTCGAGATCCCAGAGTGTTGGGCGTACACCTGCGCGACGCGCTCCTCCACCCTCTGCTTGCTACGGGCCTTCGGCGACATGACGTAGCGGATCGTCGCGGTCGTCGAGTCAGTGGGGATGATCTTGCTCTGCATGGCCGATCACCGCCGCGTCTTGCGGTTGAGTTCCGCCATCTTCTTATCGACCACAGACGCCAGCTCCACGACGGCGAGAGACAGACGCTCCTGCTCGTCGCTCAGCACGGCGATCTGGTGCTCATCGAATCCCGTCGGGACTCCGTGGCGAGCAGCGCCGTTGCATGCGCGGGCGATCTGGTTGAGCAGATGACCCTGGGCTCGCGCCTGACTCTCGAGACCAGCGACGGATGCACGCAGATCGTCCCGGGTCTGCAACACGGCGTCGCGCAGGGCACGCGCATCGTCGACGCCGGCGGGGATGCGCGCCTCGCGACGAGAGTCATCATCAGTAGCCACGTCCGTCGTCGCCTCAACAGGGACGCTGCCGCCCGGCCGCATGGACGAGCAGACGAGACGACGGAGCGCTGCAGCGGGCGATCCCAGGGCGGGCTCGATCTTCCTAATACGCTCGAGATGCACCCGCTCATCCAACGTCAGGCGGGTGCTCACGACCTCAGAACGACTCTCGGTCTTCTTGGCACTCACGGCAATCACACTCTCGGCTCGCAACACAACGCTGACGTTGCGTGCCGCCTATGTATGCCGGACCCGGCTCGTACCTACTCGCCGGGCGGGTGCGCTTCTACACGCGTGCCAATCGCACCCACCACTATTCTAACCCGAATGCTCCGCGCGCGATACCCATGACCGCGACGCACCGCGCTCTGCTATAGCAGCTACACGGACGCCCTGCTATAGCAGACGACGCTCCCTGTTATAGCAGCTGCTATAGCAGCCCTGACGGACGGTAGCCAGCAATCCCCCC